>DATMZP010000252.1:0-2596 GCA_035573595.1 Hyphomicrobiaceae bacterium | reverse complement strand
ATAGGCCCACAGGTGGCTCAGCTGGCTCAAGCCGAACGCCGGCTCCAGGATGAAGGGGTAGCCCAGGAGGGCGATCAGGCTGCCGAGGTTGCTCGCCGCATACATGAAGTAGGGGTCGCGGGCGTCGGGATGGCCGCTCCTGGCGAACCAGGCCTGCAGCAGCGGGGCGTTGGCCGACACAGCCACGAACGGCAGGCCGATGGACACCGCGAACATTCCGAGCTGCCAGAGATAGGGCTCGCCCTGCGGCGGATCGCCCATCCACCGCACCATGCCGATGGGCAGGCAGATGAGGGCCAGCACGCACACCGCCAGATGGATGATGCCGGTCAGATGCGGGGGCGCCTTGCTGATCAAAAGGTGGGCATAGAGATAGCCCGCCAGCAGCGCCGCCTGGAAGAAGAACACCGACACCGACCACACCGACGGCGACCCGCCGAGAACGGGAAGCACCATCTTGGCGAACATCGGCTGGATGGCGAACAGGAGCAGCGCCGAAAGAAAGGTGGTGGCGGTGAACGTCCACATCATCGCGGAGGCGTTCTTGGCGAGCTCGACCAGGAATGGCGGTATCGCCCCTCCGGCGCTCTTGCCGATGCTGTTATCGGTCATTCTTTCAACCTTTCCCTGGTGCGTGGGCCTGCGCACCGTCTCGTGAGAAGCGTTCTACGCTCTTTGGTCGAATGCCCGAAGCGTCCCGCAATGGCACTCCGGTATCATTCCGGATGTAAACAATCCCTGGCGTCGACCCGCCCCGGACCGGATCGATGGCAATCTTGTCGCAGCAAGCCGCAGCAGCCACCGGCATCCGCCAAGCACGTCGAGACCGCCCGTACGATCCACCCGTATGATAGAGTGCCCGCCTTCATTAGGACGAACGACGAAAAACGACAAGATTGGCCGTCATGAGCACCAATAGCGAGCAGAGGCGTGACAGGCCTCAACTCCTCGACGAATTCGTCGCCTCGCTGCCCCCTGGTGCCCGGCTGATCGGCATCGACGTGGGGACCAAGACCCTGGGGCTCGCCCTGTCGGACGCCACCCGGACGATCGCCTCGTCACTCGTGACACTCCGCCGCAGTCGTCTTTCCAACGACCTTCACCAGTTGCTTGAGCTGACCCAAAGGCATGGTGCCGGCGGGTTCGTGGTGGGCCTGCCCCTGAACCTGGATGGCTCGGCAGGGCCGCGCGTCCAAGCGACGCGGGCATTCGTCCGCAATCTGGCGAAAGCCACGCCCCTGCCGGTGCTCTATTGGGACGAGCGGCTCTCCACCGTGGCCGCCGAGCGCACCCTCCTGGAGGCCGATCTGTCGCGCAAGCGGCGGGCCGAGGTGGTGGACAAGGTGGCCGCGACCCTGATTCTGCAGGGCGCGCTCGACCGCATGGGCCGTCTGAGGCTAAGCTGATCGTCTTAGACTTTAGCTCAATCGCAGGTACACCGGGAAGGGACCCTCCACGGGTCAAGACGGGGGCGGCCGGAGTCAACCGGACCTTCACAGGACCATTGCGTCCGACATCGCTGCATTGCCGAGCGCGCTCGATCTCCGACGGAACACGCCGATTTGGTTCGTTCCCTGTCGATGGATCCCGCGTGGAGAAATCCCGATCCGAGCGACGTTAATGATAACGCCGAGCCCGCACTAGCTGCACGCTTACTAATTGTTGCAGGTTAAGTCGTAGCTCTTGGTTTCGGGATCAACGGTTCCTATGTCTTCCCCAAACCAACCAACTGGAGTGCTCTTATGAAAGACAATCACCGCTCGGGGCCGCTCGACACCTCCGCCCTCCACCTTTTGCACCGCGCCGGCCAATGCGCCGAGGTGCTGTTCACCAACGAAACGTCGAAGTCGGATCTGACGCCCCGTCAGTACGCCGTCCTGGTGTGCGTCGGTCAGAACCCTGACGTGAGTCAGACCGGCCTGGTCGAGCAGACCGGGGTGGACCGCTCCACATTGGCAGACGTCGTACGACGTCTTGTGAAGAAAGGACTGCTGCAGAGAAAGCGCACCAAGCGGGACGCCCGCATGTACGCCGTCCGGCTTACCGCCAAGGGCCAGAACATTCTGAACGGCGTAAAGCCGCAGGCGACCAAGGTGGACCAGCGCATCCTCTCGGTGCTCAGGTCCGACCAGCGCGGCACCTTCATCGATGCGCTGGGCGACATCGTAAGGGCCATGACCCGGGCGGCAACGCCGGCGGGGCGCAGCGCAGTCGGCTAGACTCTCCGCATGAGGCCCTGGGGGTACGGCTCGTGGCGCCGTGCTTTCACTGGGTAGGGCCTTTTTCAGCCGGGGAAGGCGCGCTCGACGATGGCCTCGGTATTCGCCGCATCCAGACCCTGGCCGTAGGTGTGCCTGGGCGAGCCCGACAGGCGTGTCGCCAGGAAGGCATCGGCCACGAAGGCGGGTGCATGCGCACGCAGGATGGTCCCCGCCGCAAGCGTCGCCAGGGCTTCCGTGAGCATTCGGCCGCGCCGGTCGAGCAATCGCGGCTCGTGCAGCATGCGCTGCACCCGCTCCAGTTGCGCCTTGAGGTGGGCATCGCCGCCAGCAGCCGCCGCCAGATCCTCCATGACGATCGCCGCCGTCTCCGGCTC
>DATMZP010000251.1:0-2182 GCA_035573595.1 Hyphomicrobiaceae bacterium | reverse complement strand
AAATGGACGCTCTACCGCACGTCCAACGACAGCCCGATCGTGCGCGCCTTGAAGGACGCGGCCGATCTCGGCAAGTCGGTCACCGCGGTGGTCGAGCTCAAGGCGCGCTTCGACGAGGCCGCCAACATCCGCTGGGCACGTGACCTGGAAAGCGCCGGCGTGCACGTGGTCTACGGCTTCATCGAGCTCAAGACCCACGCCAAGCTCGGGCTGATCGCGAGGAGAGAGGGCGCCGACATCGCCACCTACTGCCACGTCGGCACGGGCAACTACCATCCGGTAACGGCGAAGATCTACAGCGACCTGTCGTTCTTCACCGCCGATCCGGTGATCGGCCGCGACGTGACGCGCATCTTCAACTTCGTCACCGGCTATGCCGAGCCGGCCGAAGTGGAGGTCATGGCGGCGAGCCCAAACGGCATCCGCGACCGCGTCCTTCACCACATCCGCGACGAGATCGGCCATGCCAGGAAGGGCGGCCGCGGGGCCATCTGGCTGAAGCTGAACGCGCTGGTCGACAAGGAGATCATCGACGCCCTCTACGAGGCGAGCCAGGCTGGCGTGGAGATCGACCTCGTTGTACGCGGCGTGTGCTGCTTGCGGCCCGGCATTCCGGGGCTCTCCGAGCGCATCCGGGTCAAGAGCCTGATCGGGCGCTTCTTGGAGCATTCACGCATTTACTGCTTCGGGAACGGCCACGGGCTCCCCTCGTCACAGGCCGTTGTCTACATTGCATCCGCGGACATGATGCCGCGCAACCTTGACCGGCGCGTCGAGGTCATGGTGCCAATCGCCAACGCGACGGTGCATGAGCAGGTGATGGGCCAGATCATGGTGGCAAATCTTAAGGACAATCAGCAAAGCTGGCGGCTGCTGGCCGACGGCAGCTCGGTCCGCATCTGTCCGCCGAAGGGGGAGGAGCCGTTCAACGCGCACGAGTACTTCATGACCAACCCGAGCCTGTCCGGCCGCGGCGAATCCCTCAAGGAGAGCTTCCCACGCCGCTTCATCCCGGTGACGGGCGGCGTGGACAAGACTGCAAGCGCCTGATGTCCGAGCTCGTCGCCTTGGGGGCCAGACGACACCTGGAGCCGGTCGGGGTGGTCGACATCGGCTCCAATTCGGTGCGCCTTGTCGTCTACGAGGGGGCGGTCCGCAGCCCCACGCCCATCTTCAATGAGAAGGTGCTGTGCGGCCTCGGCCGCGAGATTGCCTCCACCGGTCGACTCGACGAGGCGAGCGTGAGGCGGGCGCTGGACGCCCTGCGCCGCTTCAGGGCCATCGCCCACATTCTCGGGGTGAGGCGCATCCACGCCATCGCCACAGCCGCCTGCCGCGAGGCCCGCAATGGCCCCGCGTTCATCGTGCGCGGCGAGGAGATGCTGGGCGCCCGCATCCAGGTGCTGACCGGCCAGCAGGAGGCGGAGCTGGCCGCCAAGGGCATCCTGATGGGCTTCCGCGCCCCTGACGGCTTCGCGGGTGATCTGGGCGGCGGCAGCCTGGAGCTGGTCGATGTGGCCGGCGAGGCCATGCGCGAGGCCACCACCCTGCCGCTGGGGAGCCTGCGGCTGCTCGACGTATCGGGCGGCCGCCTCGACAAGGCCGTGGACATTGCCGACGCGGCCATCTCGCGCGTGCCGTGGCTGGGCAAGGGGCGGGGACGCAACTTCTACGCCGTGGGTGGCACCTGGCGCGCCATTGCCCGGCTGCACATGGAGGCGACGGACTACCCCCTGCACGTGATGCATGCCTACGCCAGGCCCGCGAAGGAGATGATCGCGTTCTGCGAGGGCATCCGCAGGACGCGCAAGCCTTCCTCCATGAAGGGGATGGCGAAGATCTCCAAGCCGCGCCGGGAGGTGCTGCCGGCCGGAGCGCTGGTGCTGGAGCGGCTTTTGAGGCACCTGCAACCGCGCGAGGTGGTGTTCTCGGTGTTCGGCATCCGAGAAGGCCTGCTCTACGGCCAGCTGTCGGAGACGGAGCGGCTCAAGGACCCGCTGCTCTCCTTTTGTGCCGACTATGCCCGCCTGCGCTCCCGCTCCGCCGAGCACGCGGTGGAGCTGTGCCGGTGGACGGACGCGCTGCTTCAGCCTCCGGGTCCGGCCGAGACCGAGGAAGAGCGGCGGTTGCGCTGGGCGGCCTGCCTTTTGTCCGACATCAGCTGGCGGGCGCATCCCGACTA
>DATMZP010000250.1:0-4470 GCA_035573595.1 Hyphomicrobiaceae bacterium | reverse complement strand
TACAGGTCCCTGGTCTCGCGCGGCGAGAAATGGTCGATGTAGCCCGGCGAGGTACCGCAGCCGCGCGAGTCGAAGCGCACGCAGGCGTAGTCATGCGGCACCCACTTCTCCGGGTCGACCAGCTCCCAACTCTGGTATTTGTTGCTGGAGCCCGCCGTCACGTCGGGATGCTTCTCGGCCATGCGATCCCAGGCGCTGGGGTAGCCGTCCTGGAACGCGAGGCCCTTGGCATAGGGGCCATAGCTCAGGATGACCGGGTAGCGTCCCTCCTTGACGGGGCGGAATATGTCGCAGCGCACGCTGGCGCCGTCGTCCATGGCGACGGCCACGTCCCAGTCGATGCGCATGCCGTCGCGCACCTCGGAACGGCCCGATGGTTGCCCTGTTGGCTCCGCAGCATGGGTTGGAGCGGCCTGGGGCCGCGCACCGCTCCGGGCTCGCACCTCGTCCTCCCTCGCGCCGCCTCCTGATGGGCAGCTGCCCTTTGAGACAAACTATGGGTGGCGCGCGGGAAGCGCAAATCCAATTGTCTCGATTGCCGCTCGATGGGCGCCCCCGGACATGCACACTTGCCAGGCAGTGTCCGGACGCCGTCATTGTGCGCTATGACTCGAGGCAGAGATGGCAACCGCAGCAGCGGGAGGAGGAGATATGCGCATCGGCGTTGCGGGTGTCGGCCGCATGGGCGGGGCCATTGCGGCCCGCCTCATGGAGGTGGGCCACGAGGTGACGGTGTGGAACCGCTCTCCCGGCAAGGTGAAGCCGCTCGCGGAGGCCGGCGCCAAGGTGGCTGCCACGCCGGCGGAGCTTGCGGCCCAGGCCGAGGCGGTCGTCACCATCCTGACCAACAGCGACGCCATGACCGCGGTCTACGGGGGGCCGCAGGGCCTGCTGGCGGCCGAAGCGAAGGGCAAGCTCTTCATCGAGATGAGCACGGTGCGGCCGCACGAGGAGGCGGCGCTGGCCGACGCCGTGCGGGCCAAGGGCGGCCTTTTCGTCGAATGCCCGGTGGGCGGCACGGTTGGGCCGGCGCGCCAGGGCAAGCTGCTCGGCGTGGCCGGCGCCGCCAAGGAGGACTTCGAGAGGGCCAGACCGCTGCTTGAGCAGATGTGCCGGCGCGTGGATCTCGTAGGGCCGGTGGGCGCCGGCACCAGCTTAAAGCTCGCACTCAACCTGCCGCTGCTGGTCTACTATCAGGCGTTGGCTGAGGCCTATGTGCTCTGCCGGCACCTTAAGCTGGACAACAAATGGCTGATGGAGTTTTTGTCGGAAACCTCCGGCGGGCCGAACATGCTCAAGACCCGCGGACCGGCGATCGCCGCGGCACTCGATGGCAAGGACCCGGGTCTCGCCAACTTCGATATCGAGCTGGTGTGCAAGGACCTCTCCACCATGGTGGCCGAGGCCAAGGCGCGTGGCGCGACGCTGCCGCTGGCGGAGCAGGCGCTGGCTGTCTACGCCGAGGCCCTCAAGCAGGGCTGGGGCACCCGCGACGGCGCCTGGCTGCCGGCCTATTGGCCGAACCGCGGGTAGCGGAGGAGGTGGCAGTCGGCAGTCGCAAGGAGAGCAAGTGAGGAAATCGTGAGCTATCCGACTGCCGATGCCCGACTGCCGAGTGCCGGATGGCGCGCAGTGGTGCGAGCGGCCTTCCCGTTCCTCGTCGTCGGTGCCCTGTGGGAGGCCGTCGCACATGCGGGCCTCTTCCACCCCCGTCTGTTCCCGCCGGTTGAGGCAGTCGCCGGTCAATTCGTGCGCCTCACGGCCTCAGGCGTGCTCCCGCACCACGCGGCCGATACGCTCGCTCGGCTCGCCGCGGGTTTCGGGCTGGCCGCGGCAGCCGGGGTTGCCGTCGGCATCGTCATGGGCCGCTGGCGGCTTGCCGAGGATGTGCTGCTGCCACCCGTCAGCATGGCCGCGCCCATTCCCGGCATCGCCTATGCGCCGCTGTTCCTGTTGTGGTTCGGCCCCGGCAGCGTCTCGACGGTGCTGCTCGTGGCTTTCGTGTCCGCCTTCCCTGTCGTCTTCAACACCTGGACGGGAGTGAAGTCGGTGAAGGAGGTCTGGCTGCGCTCCGCCATGGCGATGGGCGCTGGCGGCAGGCACCTGTTCCTCAAGGTCGTGCTGCCTGGCGCGCTCCCCTACATCCTCACCGGGCTGCGCCTGGGCCTGGCGCAGGCCTGGCGCATTCTCGTCGGCGTGGAGATGCTGGCCGCAGTGCCGTGGGGGCTCGGTTGGATGATCTTCGGCGCGCGCGAGTTTCTCAACACCGACGTTATGCTGGCCGGCGTCGCCGTCATCGGGGCTATCGGGCTGGCGCTGGAGAAGGGCGTGTTCCAGCGGCTGGAGAACTACACGGTGGTGCGCTGGGGGATGATGACATGAGCGCCTCCCGGCTCCCGCGGTCCCTCCTCCGCTCGACCGTTGCCCTGGCCCTGATGGCCGCCGCCTACGAGGCGTTGGCCCGCAGCGGCGCCTTCCCGCCCGCCCTGCTGCCGACGCTCCCCGCGGTCGCCGCCGCCCTGTGGAGCGGGATCGCGGACGGCACGCTGCCCGCACACGCCGCCAGCACCCTCTGGCGCGTCCTCGCCGGCATGGGTCTCGCCGTCGTTCTCACGGTGCCGCTCGGCATCCTGATGGGCCGGGTGCGCGCCGTGGAAGGTTTCGTCCTTCCGCTTGCCAGCGCTTTGATGCCGATCCCCTCGCTCGCCTGGGTGCCGGTGTTCATTCTCTGGTTCGGCCTGGGCAACGCCACCGCCGTCGGCGTTGTGCTCTACGCGGCGCTGTTCCCCGTGCTCCTCAATGTCTGGTCGGGCGTGCGCGCCGTGAATCCCCTGTGGCTGCGGGCGGGCAGCGCCATGGGGGCCGGCACCGCCGCCCTGTTCTGGAAGGTGATGGTGCCCGGCGCCCTGCCATTCATCATCGCCGGCCTGCGCCAAGCGTTCGTGCGGGCGTGGATCGCGGTGGTGGGCGCGGAGATGCTGGCCGCTTCCGACTGGGGCCTCGGCTGGGTCATCTTCGATGCCAAGGAGTTCCTCCAGGCCGACAGGATGCTCGCTTCCCTCGCCGTCATCGGGCTGATCGGTCTCGCCTTTGAGCGTCTCGTATTCGGCACCCTGGAGCGCGCCACCGTGCAGCGCTGGGGCATGGTGCGGTCGGCCAAGGCGTGAGCCTCTGCGGCGCCGGAGTGTCCGGATCCGAGATTGCAGGCGCACGCTGCCGGTTTCGGGCATAGTGGCGCAACAGAAGCCAGCCGCGTCGGTTCTCCGGCGCCGAGCCGGCCGGGGAGGACCGCTGATGCCTCACATCGAAGTCCGCGATGTCTCCATCGCCTACGATACGCCCGCCGGGCGGGTCACCGGCGTCGCCTCGGCCAGCTTTGCCATCGAGGCCTCCGAGTTCCTGTGCCTGGTCGGCCCCTCGGGTTGCGGCAAGTCCACCCTGCTCAACATCATCGCCGGCTTCCTGACACCCACCAGCGGCGAGGTCCGCATCGACGGCCAGGTGGTCAGCGGCCAGGGGCTCGACCGGGGCGTCGTGTTCCAGGACTTTGCCCAGCTCTTCCCGTGGCGCACCGCGCTGCGCAACGTCGCCTTCGGGCTGGAGATGAAGGGCGTGGGCAGGAAGCAGCGCGAGGCAATCGCGCTGGAGCAGCTGAGGCTGGTGAAGCTGGAGAAGTTCGCGCACGCCTATCCGCACCATCTCTCCGGCGGCATGCAGCAGCGCGTCGCCATCGCCAGGGCGCTGGCCTACAATCCGTCCGTGCTCCTCATGGACGAGCCCTTTGCCGCCCTCGACGCGCTCACCCGCGATGACATGTTGAGGCTGGTGTCGGACGTGTGGCGCGAGACGCGCAAGACGGTGGTGTATGTCACGCACAGTGTGGCGGAGGCCGTATACCTCGCCGACCGCGTGGTGGTCATGACCCCGCACCCCGGCACGGTCAAGATCGAGGTGCCCATCCGCCTGCCGCGTCCGCGCGACGCACTGAGCCTGACGTTTCTCGACTGCCAGAAGGAGCTGCTGCACCATCTTGGGACGTAGGGTAGTGAACTGTAGGGTCAAGCGAAGCGCAGACCCAACACGTGTAGAAAAGCAAAACGGGCGTTGGGTCGTCGCTTCGCTCGACCCAACCTACGATAAAGCGGAGGAGGAAACCCCATGACCATGCGCCAAAGCATCTCCCGCCGCAGGTATCTGGCGATGTCGGGCGCCGCGACCCTGGGCGCCGCCTTCGGCCTTCCGGGCGCGCTCCAAGCGCAGGCGGCGGCCATTCGCCAGGGGTATCAGACCAACCTGTGGGGCATGCCGACCTACTACCTGATGCGCTCCGGGGCGCTGGAGAAGCGCGGCCTCAGGGTCGAGGAGTTCGCGGTCCCCTCCGGCAATCTCACCATGCAGCAGATGGTGGCGCGCCAGGTCGATCTCGGCACCTACGCCGGCCCCTCGTTCGTGCTCGGCCACGACAAGGGC
>DATMZP010000249.1:0-7023 GCA_035573595.1 Hyphomicrobiaceae bacterium | reverse complement strand
ATCTCGGTCACGGACCAGCGGCGGCGCATGAGGCCCTCCGCAGCCTGCGTCGTCATGGTGAGCCCGGGTCGGCGCTGTTGCTCGTTCATCCCAGTATCCTACCGCACCCTGCCCGAGCGTGGAAGAGACGCCCCGGGCGCTGCCGAGGATGCCGGGTCTCGCTTCGCACCCCACGTTTCTCGGGGCTCTCACGCGGGAAGGACGGCGCGCCAGCGCGCATCGCGCGACGACGGGCGGCGGTGCAGGCGCCGGTCGAGCAGCGCCGCTGCCCTGGCCGATGCGCCCCCCTTCATGAGAGCCACCAGCAGCAGATCCTCGACCACCTCGCGCTGGGCGTGGCTGCCGCCGATGCGCACGACCTCGGCGGCAGCCGGCTCAAGAATTGCCGCACATCGCGCATGGTCGCCCTCGGCAAACGCTGCGACGGCGCGGCAGACGACGGCCGCGACGGCGGCATGCGGAAGCGCAGTGTCGGCAAGACGCCGCTCCCATGCGCCCACGCGCGCCTCCAGCCCCGCGCGATCGCCGGTGGCCGCGGCGACGAACGCGACGTGCACCTCGGCGAACGGCAGGCCGGGCGCGGAAAAATGCCGGCCCGCGAGACGAGCAACATCGTCCCAGGCGTGGTTCGGAGCGGCGTGGCCGTAGAGACCGAGGCGCCAGAGCAGCGACGCAGAATCGGCCAGGACCGCCATCGGCGCTGCACTTGCGACCCTGGGCTGGATGCGGTCGCGGTAGATGGCGAGCGCGCCCGCCGCATCGTCGCGCTCCAGCGCGAGGAGCGCCCGGTGCCAGAACAGATGCGCGTGCAGCCAGCCGGCCCGGTCGTAGATCGGGAGCCAGCCGGCGAGGAACGTATCGGCCTCCTCGGCTGCCCCCTGCTCGAACAGGGCATGGGAGAATGCGTGTGCCGTATTGGCATTGGCCCGCCGCATCGCCAGCGACCGCTCCACCATCGCGCGACCGGCGTTGACGCTGCCGTTCTCGATATGGCTCCAGCCGCGATAGCCGAGGAACCACCAGTCGTCGCCGTAGTGCGGCGCCACGCGCTCGCAGACATCGACGCGGGCCTGGTCGTGGTCCGCCCGGCCGGAGAAGGCCAAGAGCCCATAGGCGCCGAGCAGGAGCGAAAGCACCGATGCATCGCCCGGCCAGCTGTCGAGATGGGCCAGCGCCCGCTCGCACGCGTCAGCCGAGCGGCCTTCGACGGCCAGCGCCATGGCCGCCACGTGGCTGCGCTCGCGCTCCGTCCCGCGCTGCGCCACCAGCCGGCGGGCCGTGGCCGCCTGTGCGCGGGCGGCATCGAGCTGCCCGTAGGTGGCGAGCACGCGCCCGAGCGCCATGTGCGGCAGCGCGAAATCGGGGTCGGCGGCGATCGCCTGCTCCAGCGCCGCCGCGGCCCCCGGCCAGGCCGACAGCATCAGGTCGAGCCCCTCGCGATAGGCCGCCGCGGCCGCATCGGAGGGTGTCGAGATCGGCAGGCCGCAGCGGTCGCAGAGGGACATGGCAGAACCTCGCCTCAAATCCTCGCTCAAGCAACGCCGTAATCCGGCGCGCATACCGTCTGCCCCCGAGACAGGCGCTCCACGGTGACGGTCACGCCGTACACGGCGCGAAGGCGCTCCGGCGTCAGCACCTCGTCCGGGTTGCCGACGGCAACCAGCCGGCCCTCGTCCAGCAACGCAACCCGGTGGCCGATGCTGAAGGCATGGTCCGGGTCGTGGGTGGAGAGCAGCACGGCAAGGCCGCGCGCGGCCAGACGACGGACCTCGGACAGAACCACCACCTGGTTGCCGAAGTCGAGGCTGGCGGTGGGCTCGTCCATGACGATGGCCGGGGCATCCTGGGCCAGGGCACGGGCCACCAGCACCAGCTGGCGCTGGCCGCCGCTGATGCGGGTGTACTCCGTCTCAGCCAGCTCGCCGATGCCCAGCGCGTCGAGCGCGGCCTGCGCCTTGGCGTGATCCCCGCGGCTGGGCGAGGCGAACGGCCCCAGGTGCGCGGTGCGCCCCATCACCACCATGTCGGCCACGCGGAACGGGAAGTGGGCGGCATGCGCCTGCGGCACGTAGGCAACGCTGCGGGCGATCTCGTCGCGGGCGAGCGCACCGATGGGCCGGCCGAGGAGGCGGACCTCGCCGGCCTGCGGCGACAGGAGGCCGAGCATGGTCTTGAACAGCGTGGTCTTGCCCGAGCCGTTGGGGCCGAGCAGGCACAGCACCTCGCCCGCCCGCACCTCCATGTCCACGTCGCGCCCCACGGGCTTGCTGCGGTAGCCGAAGCCCAGCCGGTGCGCCGCCAGCACGGGCAGGGTCATGACCACCCCTCCCGCCCGCGCATCAGCAGCCACAGGAAGAACGGCGCCCCCAGAATGGCGGTGAGGATGCCGATCGGCACCTCGATGCGCGCCATGGTCCGCGCCAGCGTATCGACCAGCAGCAGATAGCTGCCGCCGAGCAGCATGGACGTGGGCAGCAGCCGGTCGAAGCTCGGCCCGACGGCCATGCGGGCGATGTGGGGGATGACGAGCCCGACCCAGCCGATCACGCCGGCGATGGCGACCACGCCGGCCGTCATCAGCGTGGCGGCGGCGATCACGACGAGCCGCAGCCGCCCGGCCTCCACGCCCAGCGCCTTCGCCTCCTCGTCGCCGAGGGAGAGGACGTTGATGCGCCATCGCAGGAGGAGCAGCGGCAGCAGCCCGACGAGCACCATGGGCAGCGTCGCCCACACCTCGCTCCGGCGGATGGCGGAGAAGCTGCCGAGCAGCCAGAACACGATGGCCGGAAGCTGGTCGTAGGGATCGGCCATGATCTTCAACAGCGAGATCGCCGCACCGGCGAGCGAGCCGACCACCACGCCGGCCAGCACCAGCACCAGGATCGGATCGCGGCCGTGCACCACCGAGGCGACGGCGTAGACCAGCGCCACGGTGGCGAGCCCCGTGGCGAAGGCGATGAGCTGGATGCCGAACACCGGCAGCGACAGGAAAATCCCGAGCACCGCGCCCAGGCCGGCACCGGTGGAGACGCCCAGGATGTCCGGCGACACCAGCGGATTGCGGAACAGCGTCTGGTAGGCGGCGCCCGCTCCCGCCAGCGCCGCCCCCCCCAGCACGGCGGCGGCCACCCGCGGCAGCCGCACCTCGAACAGCACCGTATCGATCTGCCCCACAGGCGCCGCCCCCGCCAGCCGCCGGCCCACCGCCGCCAGCAGCTCGACCGGAGAGATGGGATAGGCGCCGACCAGCGCCGCGGCCAGCATGAGCGCCAGCAGCCCCGTCGCCAGGACCGCGATCGTCAACCGATGGCCGCTCAGCGTCGCGGCTGCTGTGCGGCGGATGGCGCCTGTCCCTTCGACCATGCGATCAGGGTGTCCAGCTCGGTGTCGCTCGGCTCAACATGATAGAAGAGACGATAGAACGACCGTGTCGTCTCGCGAAGGTCCTGCTTGATCCTGTCCGGGTAGAAGAGGCCGGCCAGCCACTTGAGGCCGATCACGCGGTTGAGCGAGGGCGGGCGGTCGATCCAGCCGAACGGTGCCGTCGGCGCAAGATACACCCTCTTCTCGCGCACCGCCTGGATGCCGGCCCACAGCGGATCGTCGTACACCTTGCCGAAGAAATTGCGGTCCCAGGTGAGGATGATCTCCGGATCGGCGGCGATCACCTGCTCCATGGAGGCACGCACCAGCCCCTTCTGCCCCGCGGCGCCGGCCACGTTGCGCCCGCCGGCGCGCTCGATGATCTCCGTGTTGATGGAGCCCACCACGCCCGTCTCCAGCCCGTCGGGGCCGCGGGCCAGGTAGACGCGCGGGCGCTTCTCCGTGGCGACGGCGGCGAGCACCGCGTCGATCTCGGCGAAGGTGGCCTCCACGTAGGCGGCCTGGCGCTCGGCCCGCTCGCCGGCGCCCAGGACCTCACCCAGCAATCGCAGCGCCTTCGGGGTGGCCTCGAAGCGGCCGTCGATCAGGAGGTAGGGGATCTTGGTCTGGGCCTGCACGTTGTCGGCCAGCGAGGCGTAGGTGTCGCGCACCGAGCCGAAGTCGAGGATGAGGTCAGGCGCCGCCTTGAGCACCACCTCCAGGTTGGCGGTGCCGCCGCGGCCGGTGAGGCGGCCGAGCGCGGGCAGATCGCGGTACTTCTCGGCGATGAAGGGCCGCTCCTCGGCCCGCGGCGGATCGGGCCAGCCCGTCATCTTCTCCGGCGCCAGCATGTAGAGCAGGATCGAGGCCGGAGGGCCGGCCGCGAACGCCTTCTCGATTCTGTCGGGCACCTCGACCTTGCGTCCCGCCGAGTCGACGACGATGCGGGCGTGCGCCGCCAGGGGAGCCAGCAGCAGCAGAAGTGCCAGGAGCTTGCGCAAGACAGACCTCCTCCTATTTGCCTTGCTCGCCGTAGCCGAACCCGTGCTTCGTCAGGATCGCCTGTGCGTCGCCGCCGAGAATGAACCGGGCGAGATCGGCCGCGGCGGCCGGTGCGTCCTTGAGCACGATCATGCCGTAATCCGCGCCGACGTTCAGTGCCGCCTGGACGTGGACGATCTGCACGGAGGGCATCTCCTTTTGCGCCAGCAAGGCGTTGGTGCAGTAGGTGAGGAACAGGTCGGCTTTCCGGGTCTCCATCACCCAGGCATACGGGTTGCGGCCCGGCGGCGCCTTCTCCGAGTTGGGCCCGCCGGTGAGCTGCAGCGCCTTGCCCTCCAGAGCAGCCCGCGCGCCCGCCTTGAGCGCTTCGGCCTTGGTGAACAGCGCGAAAGCATAGTCGCCTGCCGGGTCGGCCTTCGGCGTCGAGGTGCCGAGGCGGAGATTGGGGTCGAGCATCGCGTCCAGCAGCCCGTCCGACGTGACCGAGAGGTCCGGTCGAGCAAGCGCACACAGCTGGTTGCGCGCGAAGACCGTCAGCGGGCCGCCCGCGCGGCCCTGGTCGACGAGACGCTTCGGATGGCCCGTGTCGGCGGATGCGAAGACGTGAGCCGGCTCGCCCTGCTCGATCTTCTCCCGCAGCAGCCCGGATGGACCGAAGGTGGCCTCCACGCGCATCTTGCCGCCGCCGTTCTTCTGGAACGCGGCGGCCACCTCGGTCAGCGCCGCCTTGAGACTGCCGGCGGCATAGAGGCTCACAGTCTCGGCATGAGCGAGCGTGGAGAGCATGAGGACTGCGCCTGCAAGTACGAAACGCATGGATCGCTCTATGGATAGCACCCGTCATCCCGGTCTGAGCGATGCGAGCCAGAGGCGAGCGGCGCTCCGAACCGGGACCTCAGGAGGAAGGTACGACTAGCCTCACGAGGTCCCGGATAGCTTCGGTCCCTACGGGACCTCAGCTTCCGGGATGACGGGTGGATGCATCAGCCCGTCGGCGAGGCGTTGGGGAAGAACAGCTGCTGGCCGTCGATGGTGTAGGACTTGATGGCGTTCTGTCCCTCGGCCGAGATCACCCAGTCGATGAACTGCTGGCCCAGCTCCTTCTTCACGTGCGGGTGCTTCGCCGGGTTCACCAGGATGACGCCGTACTGGTTGAAGAGCCGCTTGTCCCCTTCCACCACGACCTCAAGGTCGCCGCGGTTCTTGAAGGAGAGCCAGGTGCCGCGGTCGGACAGCACGTAGGCGCCCATGGCGCCAGCCGTGTTGAGCGCCGCGCCCATGCCCTGGCCGATCTCGCGGTACCAGGCCGGCTTGCTGCCCGCCGGGTCCAGGCTGGCCGCCTTCCACAGCGCCAGCTCGGCGGCGTGCGTGCCCGATTTGTCGCCGCGCGACACGAACGGGGCGCCCTTGTCGTAGATGGCCTTGAAGGCCGCCAGCACGTCGCTGCCGCCTTTGATCCCCGCCGGGTCGGACTTGGGCCCGATCACCACGAAGTCGTTGTACATCACGTCGAAGCGCTTCACGCCGAAGCCCTCCGCCACGAACTTCTCCTCCTGGGGCTTGGCATGCACGAACACTACGTCGGCATCGCCGCGCCTGGCCGTATCGAGGGCCTGGCCGGTGCCCTGCGCCACCACCTTCACGTCGATGCCGGTCTTGGCCTTGAACAGCGGCAGGATGTGCCCGAACAGGCCCGAATCCTGCGTGGACGTGGTGGATGCAACGACGATGGACTTGTCCTGGGCCAGCGCCGGCGTCCAGCTCATGAGAGCGCCGACGACAAACCCCAGCAGCAGACGGGAAACAGCCATCTTCTTTCCTCCCTTTGCGATCCTCAGCAGTCCTTAGATGACCAGCTCGCCGGCCACGAAGGCGCGCGCCTCCGGCGTGGATGGTGCGGCGAAGAATCTCTCCGCCGGCGCGTGCTCGATGAGACGGCCCTTGGCGAGAAACACGATGTCGCCCGCGAGCCGGCGTGCCTGACCCAGGTCGTGGGTCGACATGACGATCTTCACGCCTCCCGCCGCGGCGGCCGCCACGATGTCCTCCACGGACTTGGTCGCCGCCGGGTCGAGGCTGGCGGTGGGCTCGTCGAGGAACAGCACCTCCGGGTCGCGGGCAAGCGCGCGGGCCAGGGCCAGGCGCTGCTGCTCGCCGCCCGAGAGCCTCCGCGCCGGGCGGTCGGCGAGAGCGGCGAGACCCACGCGGTCCAGGAGCCTCATGACGCTTGCCGGATCGGTGGCGCGGCCCGCCGCCTTGAGGGCGTAGGCGACATTGCTGCCGGCAGACCGGCGCAGCATCACCGGCTTCTGGAACACGATGGCCTGGCGGCGTGCCGCCCGGTCCGGCTGGGCGTAGCGGATTGTGCCCGCCGAGGGCGCGATCAGCCCCACCGCCAGCTTGATGAGCGTCGTCTTGCCCGAGCCATTCGGGCCGATCAGCACGGTGGCCGGGCCGGCGTCCAGCGACAATGTCACGTCGCGCAGGATGCACGTCTCGCCGGCGGCGAAGGCGACGGCCTCGAAAGCGATCGGCAGCGTGCTGGGGCGGTCGCGCATCGGCTCGTCCCGGGGGCTATCCAGCATGGCGCTCGGACCAGCCGCGCACCGCCCAGGCCATGGCGTTGACGATCAGGATCACGGCGATCAGCACAATGCC
>DATMZP010000248.1:0-11207 GCA_035573595.1 Hyphomicrobiaceae bacterium | reverse complement strand
TTTCGCGAAGGGATGGAGGGAACGCTTGCCGTGAGATTCCTAGCCCCAAAGAGTATGAACCAGTGCGTCGTCGAGGTTGAGGATGATGGCGTCGGAATTGATCAAGGACAAAAGTCCGATGGTGTTGGTATGCAGCATGCGACCGAATTCGCCCGCATGGTCGGCGGGTCGTTGATCTGTCAGCCCGCACGCCAGGCCGGCCCGCGGCCCGGTACCATGTGGCGGCTCGCTTTTTCACACGCCGCGGTCCATTAGCTCTTCGAGGGCCGGCCGGTTGTCCGGGGGCGGGTCTTTTGTTCCAGATCAGACCGGCGATTGCGAAAGGCGCCTCATGCCGACCTGGCGAAACCTGCTTGATCGCGCCACCGGGCACTGGCTGATCGCTCGCGTCGCCCGCATCGAGCCGATCACGCTGCTTGCCATCATCCTCGGGGCAGCGCTTCTGCTCGGATTCGCCAAGCTCGCCAACGTCGTGGGCCGCGGCAGCGCACCGGCCTTCGACGAGTGGCTCATCATCGCCTTGCGCACGCCGGGGAACCTTGCCGACCCCATCGGCCCCGCCTGGCTCGAGGAGATGATGCGCGACTTCACGGCGCTGGGCAGCACCGGCGTGCTGACCGTGATGGTGCTGGCCATCGCCGGGTTCCTCGCCATGACCCGCAAGGGCGCCGCCGCTCTCTTCGTGCTGGTCTCGGTGGCCGGAGGCGTCCTCATCGGCCAGACCATGAAGTGGGCCTACGCCCGTCCGCGTCCTGAGCTGGTGCCGCACGGGGCGGAGGTCTTCACGGCGAGCTTCCCCTCGGGCCATTCGATGATGGCGGCCGTGGTCTATCTCACCGTGGGCGCCCTGCTGGCGCGGACGCAGGCGGATCGGGGCGTGAAGGTCTACATTCTCATCGTGGCTGTGCTGCTGACGGTGCTGGTGGGAGCGAGCCGCGTATACCTCGGCGTGCACTGGCCCACCGATGTCCTGGCCGGCTGGGCGCTCGGCGGCCTGTGGGCGCTGGTCTGCCTCGTGGCGATGCTGTGGTTGCAGTCGCGTGGCCGGGTGGAGGAGGATACCGATGAGCCGGCGCGCTGAGGGAGGAGCAGGTATGGCGAATGTCGAGGTGAACGGCCGGCGCTACCGGCTGCCGGAACGGCCGACGGTGGTCGTGTGCTTCGACGGCTGCGACCCCGAATATATCCGGCGCGGCTTCGCCGACGGCATCCTGCCGACCATCGCCCGCCTGCGGGAGATGGGCTTCGTCGGCGAGGCCCTGGCGGTGGTGCCGACCTTCACCAACCCGAACAACGCCTCCATCGTCACCGGCGTGCCCCCGGCCGTGCACGGCATCTCGGGCAACTACTATCTCGACCGCGCCACCGGCGAGGAGCGCATGATCACCGACGCGGCCATGCTGCGCTGCGGCACCATCCTCGCCGCGGTGGCCGGGGCGGGCGTCACGACGGCGGCGGTGACCGCCAAGGACAAGCTCCGGCTGATGCTGGCGCGCGGGCTCGACGGTATCGCCTTCTCCTCCGAGAAGGCCGATCGCGCCACGCTCGCCGACAACGGCATCGACGACGTGGAGGCGATGGTCGGTCGGGCAAAGCCCGATCAATACTCCGCCGACCTGTCGCTGTTCGTGCTGGATGCCGGGATCAGGCTGCTGGAGCGCGGTGCGGCGACGTTGCTCTATCTGTCCCTGTCGGACTTCGTGCAGCACGCCCATGCTCCCGGTGCGCCGGAAGCCGACGCCTTCAACCGGGCGGTGGATGCGCGCATCGGGCAGCTGATGGCGCTGGGGGCCACCGTCGGCGTCGTGGCCGACCACGGCATGAACGACAAGTGCCGGTCTGGCGGCACGCCCAATGTGGTGTTCCTGGAGGAGGAGCTGGCGCAGCGCTTCGGCGAGGGCGCGGTGCGGGTGATCTGCCCGATCACCGATCCGTTCGTGCGCCACCACGGCGCACTCGGCTCGTTCGTGCGCGTTTACATGCGGGAGGCGAACGATCTTGCGGCCCTGATGCAGGCATCGGCGGCACTGCCCGGCGTGCAGGCCGTGGTTGATGGTCCGACAGCCGCATCGCGCTATGGGCTGCCCCCTGAGCTGGAGGGCGACTTCGTGGTGCTTGGCGACGCCGGAACGGTCATAGGCTCAAGCCGCGCAGAGCACGACCTCAAGGGCCTCGCTGGCCACCGCCTGCGCTCGCACGGGGGCCTGGGCGAGCAGACGGTGCCGTTCATTGTCTCGCGCAAGCTGCGTCCGGACTATCTGGCAGGCAAGGCCGGCATCTTGCGCAACTTCGACATATTCGACGCTGTTCTCAACGGTATCTAGGGGTCAGGCCCTGCGGGTCTGACCCCATCGCTTACTCCGCGTAATCAGGCTCACGCCGGTCCAGGATGCGCCGCAGCGCCGCGAAGTGGCGCTCGGCGGGGTTGAGGCCTTCGTAGTACCGGGCGCCGCCGATGTTGGTCCTGGTCTTCTCCACCACCGGCTCAGGCAGCTTCTTGAGGCGCTGTCCCGTCCACATGGCGTAGATCTGCACCTGGGCGGCGCGCTCGATGTAGTAGAGGCGATCGTAGGCCTCGGCCACCGAGTGACCCACCGTGGTGATGCCGTGGTTGGCCATGAACAGGACGGTCTTGTCGCCGATCACCTTGGCCAGCCGCTCGCCCTCCTCGGGCTCGGAGGCGGGGCCGGTGTAGGTGTCGTCGTAGGCGATCTTGCCCATCATGCCGGTCTCGGTCTGGCCGATCTCCTTGATGCGCGGGTCCTCCAGGCGGGTGAGCGCGCTGGCGTAGGGCATGTGGGTGTGGAACACGGCCGCCGCCTGCGGCAGCGCCTTGTGGATCGGCGCGTGGATGCAGTAGCAGGAGCGCTCGACGTGGCCGGAGCCCCGCATCACCTGGCCGTCGTCGATGCCGACCTCCATGAACGAGGAGGCCTTCACCTCCGACCAGTGCATCCCGAACGGAATCTGGTAGTACCGGTCGCGCTTGCCCGGCACGACCCGGGTGAGGTGGTTGAAGATGCCCTCGTTGAAGCCGTGCATCACCGCGATGCGATGCGCGGCGGCCAGATCGACGCGCGCGTCCCACTCGGCGGGGCTGCACTCCTCGCGCGGGGTCGATTCGAACGTCTGCTGCATGCGGTCATCCTCCCAGAGCGGAGCGGGGTGCACGAGAACCGTAGCGGCTAAGCCGGCGTTCGGCCAGCGGGTCGCGACGAGTCGTCCGACAGCAGGTTTGGCTCCGAATCGCAATGTCCGCGCGGTGGCGCAACCCGCAGGACGTGAAGGCGGCATATCCCAAGCCCAGCATCCTGAAAGCCGGCCGGGCGGTATTCAACATCAAGGGCAACGACTTTCGACTGATTGCTCGCATACAGTATCAAGCAGGCGTTCTCGCCATCAGGTTCTTCGGGACCCACAGCGAATACGACAGGATCGACGCAGAGACGGTGTGATGGATGCAACTCTGATTTTGATCGACAGCGATGCGGAGCTGGCGCATGCACGCGCTCTCGTCGAGCGCCTTTGGGACTCCGATGCGCCGGCCGATATCGCGCGCCTGGAGGCACTGGCGCGCCTGATTGCCGCCTACGAGGAGACAAAGTGGCCACGGCGGCCACCGAGCGTCGCCGATCTGATCCGGCACCTGATGGACCAGCACGGCCTCACGCGCGCCGAGATGGCGCCGATCCTGGGTACGCCAAGCAGGGTCAGCGAGATTTTCAGCGGCAAGAAGGGGCTCAGCATGGCAATGGTGCAGAGGCTGCGCGCCCGGTTCAACATCCCGGCCGACCTGCTTATTCCGCAGCTGCCCAAGAGAGGCAGCCGTCGGGCCGCGTAAGCCATCGATGGGCGCTGCCGGGAGCCTGACTCGGTCCATAACCGGTTGCTCGATGGCGGTTCTACCTCGGGTGCGACGGCGCCAGGTTGCTCCGTCATCGATATCGAGCGCTTCGATAAACCTCAGTCGTGAACGCAACCCCACCGCTCCGCCGCGGCGTCGTCGCTCTCGCGCGCCTCGACCCAGCGCTCTCGGCCGTTGGCGTCCAGCTCCTTCTTCCAGAAGGGGGCGCGGGTCTTGAGGTAGTCCATCAGGAACGCGGCGGCATCGAAGGCGGCCTGCCGGTGCGCCGAGGCCGTCACCACCAGCACGATGTTGTCGCCGGGCCGGAGCGTGCCGACGCGGTGCACGATCAGGCTCCCCTGCAGCGGCCAGCGCCCCGCGGCCTCGGCCTCGACGCGCGCCAGCTCCTGCTCGGTCATGCCGGGGTAGTGCTCCAGCGTCATGGCCGCGACGCCGCTGCCGGCACTGTCGGCGCGGACGGTGCCGGTGAAGGTGACGATGGCGCCAATGTCGGTGCGGCCGGCGGTGAGGCGCTTCACCTCGGCGCCGATGTCGAAATCCGCTCGCTGCACGCGGACGGCCACCGTCAGCCTCCCGTGACCGGCGGAAACAGGGCGATCTCGCGCGCGCCGGCGATGGGGGAGGCCGGCTGCACGTGCTTCCTGTCGATGGCGGCGCGAACCACGCCGGGCCGAGTGAACGCTTCGGCGTACTCCGGCCCCAGCTCCTTGAGCCAGGCGACGAGGTCGGCAACCGTGGCAATGCCGGCCGGCAGATCGAGAACCTCCTCGGCTTTGCCGATCTTCTCGCGCACCCACGCGAAGTACAGGAGCTTCACCGTCATGGCGGTCGTTCCCCAAAAGCTTCGGCAGTCGGGCGTCGGACTTCGGCAGTTGGGCAGATTTCGATTGTGACTGCCGACACCCGACTGCCGACGCCCGGTGTCCTCAATGCTCCATCGCCGTACGCACGGCGGCTTTCAGATAGTCGTACCCCGTCCACAGCGTCAGCAGCGCCGCCACCCACAGCAGCGCGAGCCCACTGGTGGTGACGCCGGGCACCAGCTTGTCCCCGGCGGGGCCCGCCAGCAGGAAACCGAGCGCCACCATCTGCAGCGTGGTCTTCCACTTGGCAAGCTGCGTCACGTGGACTTTTACGTTGAGCTCGGCCAGGAACTCGCGCAGCCCGGAGACCAGGATCTCCCGGCACAGGATGATCACGGCCGCCGCGATATGCGGGCGCGAGATGGTCTGGTCGTGGGTCAGCATCAGCAGCGTGGTGCCCACCAGCAGCTTGTCGGCGATCGGGTCCAGCATGCGTCCGAGCTGCGATTGCTGGCGCCAGACGCGGGCCAGGAAGCCGTCGAGCCAGTCGGTGATGCAGGCGACCACGTAGATCGCCAGCGCCCACCAGCGGCCGGCATCGCCCTGGATCAGGATGAGGCAAAGGGCCACTGCCGGTACAGCCACAATGCGCAAATACGTGAGCAGGTTCGGCAGGCTGACAGCCCTGATGCTCCCCGACGTTGTGGCGGCAGATTCCATAGATAGAACAAGAGCATTAGGGCATGGTGCCGTCAATGCTCACGGGCGCGCAGGTGCATTCACGAGTTGGGCATTTACACAGGGCCGCGCACTCCCATATCAGTGGCGGGATTGCGAACAGGAGAGAGCGACGTGAGCCGGGACACTCCCAAGCCGTGGACCGAGGCCCCGCTGACGGGGAGGCTGGTGCTGGCCGACGGCACGGTCATCGGGGGGCAGGGGCTTGGCGCCACCGGCTCGGCGGTGGGCGAGGTGTGTTTCAACACGGCTATCACCGGCTATCAGGAGATTCTGACCGACCCCTCCTACGCCGGACAGATCATCACGTTTACCTTCCCGCACATCGGTAACGTCGGGGCCAACCTCGATGACACCGAGACCTCCAATCTCGCCATGCGCTCCGGTGTGCGCGGCTGCGTGCTGCGGGCGCAGGTGACGGAGCCCGCCAACTACCGGGCGGTGGAGCCCTTGGACCGCTGGCTGAAGGCGCGCGGCATCATCGCGCTGACCGGAGTGGACACGCGGGCGCTGGTGGCCCGCATCCGCGAGAAGGGCATGCCGAACGGGGTGATCGCGCACGAGCCTTGCGGCGAGTTCGACATGGACCGGCTGCTGCGTGAGGCGAGGGCCTGGCCGGGGCTCGAGGGCATGGACCTGGTGCCCGAGGTGACCGCCGGGCAGAGCTATACCTGGGACGAGACGCGCTGGCTGTGGGGCAAGGGCTACGGCCGGCAGGAGAAGCCAGACTTGCACGTCGTGGCCGTGGACTACGGCCTCAAGCGCAACATCCTGCGCTGCCTGGCCACGGCCGGTTGCAAGGTGACGGTGGTGCCGGCCACAACCAGCGCCCAGGACATCCTGGAGCGCAAGCCCGACGGCGTGTTCCTTTCCAACGGGCCTGGCGATCCGGCCGCCACGGGCCAGTACGCGGTGCGGGAGATCAAGGGGCTGGTCGACTCGGGTCTGCCGGTGTTCGGCATCTGCCTCGGTCATCAGATGCTGGGGCTCGCCATCGGCGCCAAGACGCTCAAGATGCACCAGGGCCACCACGGGGCGAACCATCCGGTCAAGGACTTCACCACCGGCAAGGTGGAGATCACCTCCATGAACCACGGCTTCGCGGTGGACCGCGACACGCTGCCGGCCAACGCCGAGGAGACCCACCGCTCGCTGTTCGACGGCTCAAACTGCGGGTTGAGACTCAAGAGCAGGCCGGTGTTCTCGGTGCAGTATCACCCGGAGGCCTCGCCAGGGCCGGAGGACAGCCACTACCTGTTCCGTCGCTTCGTCAACCTCATGCGGGAGAGGAAGGGGTTACCCGCGGTGCCGGAGCGGTGAGGCGTCGGTTTGGGATCGGCAATCCCGAGAATACGCACGAATTCTGTTGGACGATCATCAGCGGTATGCTAAAATAGCACCATGAACGAGATGGCACGCGAGCTCCGGACCAGTCCAAAGACGCGCCCGACGACCCAGGTGGCCGACGGCGTGCCAAGGATGCGCTGGACTTTGGCCGAGTTCGAGCGACTGATCGAGGTGGGCATTCTTACTGAGGACGATCGGGTCGAGCTCATTCAAGGGGAGCTGGTTCCCATGGCGACGAAGGGTAACCGGCATGAGCTTGTGCGGGACGAGATCATGAACTGGATGATGGAGCGCAAGCCCGCGACGCTGCGGCTCTCCTCCGAGATTGGCTGGCGCCCGCCGGACGCCGACACCTATGTGGAGCCCGACCTGTTGATCTGCCCCAGATCCTTCAAGGGTCCAACTGTGCCCCCTGCCGAGGTGTTGCTGGCGATCGAGATCGGGCATTCCAGCTTGAGGTTCGACTCCACGACCAAGGCGAAGCTCTATGCCACCCTCGGCGTGCGCGAGTATTGGGTCGTCGACGCGCAGACACTGACGACGCGCGTGCATCGTGAGCCTTCGGCCGACGGCTATGCAACGGTGATGAAGGTGCCGCCGAGCGAAACGCTGGTGCCGCCGCTGGCCGCCCCGTTGGCCGTCAGGCTCGCCGACCCCGATCTTGGTTAGACCACCCGGCCTCACACACATCGCGATCGGGTATCGATCCGGTACGGATGGCCGGCGAGACGGCAATCGGCGGTCGCCCTGCAGAGCATTGGGGCGGCAGCATGGCCCGCGTCTGCGGCTCTGTGCCTTGCGGCATTCAGCAGATATTCAGCCGCTGGATTGCACGCTCGTATGGTCCGCCTGTCGACTCTGGCGGGCCTTCGCAAGGGCGGCGCTGACGTGCGTGGGTTCCACGCAACCGACTTGCGGGGTGGAGCGTTCTCGTTTGCCGGGGCAACAGCTCAAGGAGATCTGATACATGTCTCGCATACGCACTGTTCTGTTCGGTCTGAGCGCGGTAGCGTTGCTTGCTCCGGCGGCGGCATTCGCCGGCGCCGAAGCGCCGCTTGTGACGGTGCCGCGTGCCCAGAGCTCGCTGGTCGAGCAGGTGCAGTGGTGGGATCTCGGGCGCTGCCGGTCCTGGCGCCGCGAATGCGCCGACCGTTGGGGGTGGCGTACCGAGCGCTGGTATCGGTGCCTGGCGCGCCACGGCTGCGAGCGCCATCGCTACGGCGACCGCTGGGACTGATCCGCGCTGGACTGACAGCATGTGCGGGCGGCGCATCCTCGGGGGCGCCGCCCTTCTTGCGCCGTTACGTGCCGAGGAACACCGCGCGCACGAACTCGCGGTAGAGCATGATCTGGCGTGGCAGCACGTCTTTGTCGCGCATCAGCTTCGACAGAATGATGCCGCCGTCAACCAGCGTGTTGGCCATGTCGGCAAGGTCGTCCAGATCCACGGCGAGTCGCGGCGGGTGGCGCGCGGCGATGGCTGCCAGTCGGTCGCGGAACATGCGGCGCCAGCCCTCCACGCCCGCCACCGTCAGCTCCCGCACCTCCCGGCTCAGCAGGTGGTCCTGGTAGACGAACGAGGAGACCAGACAGCCGGGGTGCGTGCCCGGAAGGTCGGCCATCATCTCGGCGAACAGCTTGAGCGCGACGAGGAACCCGTGCAGCGGGTCGTCGTTGAGCTCGTCGGCGCGCGTGAAGATACCGGCAAGAACGCCGTTGTGCTCCTCGACGTAGCGCTGCATCAGCGCCTTGGCGAGCTCGCTCTTGTCCTTGAAATGGTAGAAGAAGCCGCTCTTGGTGATGCCGGCGCCCGCGATCAGCTCGTCGATGGAGGTAGCGGCGAAGCCCTTCTCCAGCACGGCCACCTCGGCGAGAGCGAGGAGGCGGTCGCGTGCGCTCGTGCCTTTGGCTTGGGCGGTCCGGGTCATGGGTCAACGATTGGGGTCAACGATTGGGCGTGGCAATGCAATCCCGTCCGGAGCCACTGTACTAGAGGTACAGTCCGGCCCGATCAATGCTCTGCCGCTGCTCTGCCCGGCAGCCCGGTGCGCCCACTAAAAGCCCCAAAACCGCAGGAAACGCGTTCGTGAACGGACTGGACCATCGGTTGTCTGGAAATCGGGCTGCCGTTCCGGCATCTACCGCGTCGCAAGAGCAAAGCAAAAACGTGCGGAGATGATCATGAGCCAATACAGAAAGAGCCTGCCGCAGCTGCGCGGCGGGCTGTTCCTCACCGACGGCGGCATCGAGACCACGCTGATCTTCCACGACGGCCTGGAGCTGCCGCACTTCGCGGCCTTCCACCTGCTGCAGGACGAGGCCGGAACGGCGGCCCTGCGCCGGTATTTCGCGCGCTATGCCGAGATCGCGCGGGCCAAAGGCACCGGCTTCATCCTGGAGAGCCCGACCTGGCGGGCGAGCGCCGACTGGGGTGAGAAGCTCGGCTATTCGGCGGGTGCGCTGGCGGTAGCCAACGCCAAATCGATTGCGCTGATGCAGGAGCTGCGGGCGGAGTTCCAGGGCGAGCGCATGCCCATCGTGGTGAGCGGCTGCGTCGGCCCCCGCGGCGACGGCTACGACCCGGGTGCAGCGATGAGCGCGGACGAGGCGCAGGACTACCACGCCAGACAGATCGGCGTATTCGCCGAGAGCGAGGCCGACATGGTGACGGCCATCACCATGACCAACGCCAGCGAAGCCATCGGCGTGGCGCGCGCCGCCGAGACCGTCGGCATGCCGGTTGCCATCTCCTTCACGCTGGAGACCGACGGGCGGTTGCCGACCGGACAGGGTCTCGGCGGGGCCATCGCCGAGGTGGACGGGGCAACCCGCGGCGCACCTGCCTACTACATGATCAACTGCGCCCACCCGACGCATTTCGCGGCGACGCTGGCGGGCGGGGCGCCCTGGCTCGACCGCATCCGCGGCCTGCGCGCCAACGCCTCCAAGCGCAGTCATGCCGAGCTGAACGAGGCGCCGGACCTCGACCCCGGCGACCCGGCGGAGCTGGGCCGGGAGCATGCGGTGCTGGTAGCGCGCCGCCCCCGCATCAACGTGCTCGGCGGCTGCTGCGGGACGGACCATCGCCACGTCGAGCGGATCTGTGCCGCGGTCCGGGGGCTCGGGCCGCAGGTCGGGTTTTAGGCCCGAAGACATGATAAGCGATAGGGAATAGGGCAGCACGGCCGCGGGCCGGGGCTCGGCTGCCCCGCCCGCTGAATTGCCCTGTCGCCATCTCTCGATTTTTTTTCGCATCTGCGCCCCCGCCTTTCGCATGTGCGAAGCGACTTGAGGCATATCGATGGTACGCCCATCGATTTGGACCTATAACTCTCGCCGGTGGCCGCGCGTGACGGCGGCGTGCCGTTGCGGGGCGAGAGGCGGCCGAATGGCAACGATAGTGGAGTTCGTGCTCAACGGGCGGAAGCGGGCGGACGCTGTGCCCGGCAACAGGCTGTTGCTGGATCATCTGCGCGAGGCGGCCGGCCTTACGGGCACCAAGACCGGTTGCGATGGCGGCGAATGCGGCGCCTGCACCGTGCTGGTGGACGATCGGCCTACCCTCTCCTGCCTGACGCTGGCCGCCACCGTTGCGGGCCGGCGCGTCGATACGGTGGAGGCGCTGGGCCAGGGCGGGGCCCTCTCTGCAGTGCAGAGGGGGTTTCACGAGAAGCTCGGCTCCCAGTGCGGCTACTGCACGCCGGGGTTCGTGATGGCCTCGGCTGGGTTGCTGCGGCGGAACGCGCAGCCTACGGAGGCCGAGATCCGCGAGGCGCTGGGCAGCAACATCTGCCGCTGCACCGGATACGTGAAGATCATCGAGGCGGTGCGGTTTGCCTCGGAGCTGCTGGCCACAGGAGAGGCGCGGCATGCGTAGTTGGGCGAATGGCGAATGGGGAGTGGCGAATGGACGCCCGCCACTGGCGATTGGCCATTCGCCATTTCGCCCCTGCCGCGAGGTCCGCCCATGAACGAGATCGTCCCCATCCATCCCATCGGCGGCTACGTGCCCATGGTGGACGGGCCGGAGAAGGTCTCGGGCCGGGCCAGGTACACAGCCGACTTTATCGCGCCCGGAACGCTCGCGGGACGCATCTATCGCAGCCCGTACGCGCATGCGGAGATCATCGAGGTCGATGTCTCGGAGGCGGCGAAGCTGCCCGGCGTCAAGGCGATCGTCACCGGTGCTGACTGCGACAAGACCTTCGGCGTGTTGCCGATCGCGCGTAGCGAACACCCGCTGGCGCGCGACAAGGTGCGCTACCGCGGCGAGCCGGTCGCGGCGGTGGCGGCGATCGACGACGCGACGGCGCGCAAGGCGCTGTCGCTCATCCGGCTGAAAATCCGCGAACTCCCGGCCTACCACAGCACTACAGCGGCGCTCGCGCCCGATGCGGTCAATATCCACGACCACCGGCCGCACAATATCGAGCGTGACGTGTTCTTCGAACTCG
>DATMZP010000247.1:0-8894 GCA_035573595.1 Hyphomicrobiaceae bacterium | reverse complement strand
TGAAAGCCCGCGTGGCGCAAGCGATAGGGCTGCTGCTGCCGGAACTGGCGGCAGTGGCGGTAGCCCTTATCGCCCGCGGCGTGTAGCTGGCCTGACATGTGCGGGGCGCCGCCGTGGCGCTGCTGCTGGTGTGCCACGCCTTCCAGGGCGAGGGTTTGCCGATGTGGCAAGGTGCGGGCGCGCCCACGGTGTGGTCCTGCTCGGTGGCATGGCTGGCGCTGGCACCGGCTTGCGCCACGGGCCATGGCGGCGAGCCGATCAAGGCGCGCCGCGCCTTCGCTGTCGGCGTTCAAGGTGTCCCTCCACGATGTGACCGGCCTCGGCGGCTTCTGGCGCGCGTTCTCGGTGATCTGCCGGGGCGCAGGACTGAGGCATCGGGCTGGTGTATCAGCAGCGGGTGTTTGCGCGGCGGGTTGGGGAGTGAGGGTTGCGGTCGCCAGTGCTCCTGACGGCAGCGTACCCGGATATCGGTGCTGAAAGGGACGTCCTTGGAGTGCCTGTTCTTGGGTGGCGGGGCCGGTTGACGCACCACCCAATCTGCGACGACTTTGCCTGTTTTTCTGTGTGCGCCATCTCCTTGAGTTGCCCTAATATTGGGCGGGGTATGCGTTTTTGGGGGAGACCATGGCAGTTTCTGCGATGCCAGTTAGCTGGGAGCTTCTTGGGCTGTTGGGAGGCGCCTCGGCGACAGCGTTTAGTGGAGGGTGGGCGTTGGCCCGAGTCATTGCGGGCGCACAGATTGACACATTGAAGCATCAAGTAGCGTTCGCAAAACAGCGAGCCGACACGCTCGATGTGGATCTTGAGAAGCTGAAAGCACGATACGAGAACGCGGAGAGACACATTATCTCGAAGTCCAACGAGAATGCGAAACTTATTGCGGATCTGCAGGCAATTTCGGTTCAACGAGAAAGCGATGAGGGCCTTCGAGCACAATTGCAAGTCGTTGACGACCTAAGAGCGCGTCTCGCGAAGTTTGAGCAGCTGAGCAGCGCCCTTATGGGTGCAGATGACGAGGTCTGGAACCTGAGAGATGCTCTACCACCAGAGCGATTCGAAAGTCGAATGCGGGAGAGCGAGCTCAAGGTTTGCACGGTCATCAACCTAAAGGGTGGCGTGGGCAAGACGACCCTTGTTGCCAATCTTGCGGCTTACTTCGCCAAGAAGCATGGCAAGAAAGTCCTCGTGATAGATTTCGACTACCAAGGATCGCTTACGCGCATGATGGTGCTCGGGGCACAGATTCCTCTGGGATCGAGCATCCTTGCCGACACCCTTCTCGGTGGCGAGGTCGACGGCAAACGTACGGCACAGTTGGGCCGCGAACTAGGAGCGATTTTGCCGGGAATGCGCCTGATCACATGTGGTCAGACTTTTGATGGTTTCGAGAATCGCACGCTCTTGCGCTGGTTACTTGGTGATACCAAGGACGACGTCCGTTTTCGGCTAGCAGGTCTTTTGTTGAGCCCAGAGATGGAGAGGGAGTTCGATCTTGTGCTGATCGATGCGCCTCCGCGGCTCAGCACCGGAGCGATGAATGCATTGTGTGCGAGCCACGCGATCCTTGTTCCCACAATCCTTGACGCCCTGTCGGTGGACGCCGTTGGTCGCTTCCTCCAGCGCGTCAACCGCTTCCGCCAGCTCAATCCGGCTCTTGAGTTTGCTGGAGTCGTCGGAACGCTAACGGAGCAGACAGGTCTGTTGCCGAGGGAGAGAGAAGCGCTCGATAGCGCCAAGACAGCTCTTGCCTATTGGCACGGGCGTGCCCACGTCTTTAACCGAAACATCAGGCATTTCAGTGCTCTCGCGAAGGCGGCTGGCAAGGCGATTGGGTATCTGGAGGGTGGCCGAGAGGGGAGGGAAGTGCAAGCCGTGTTCAATGAACTTGGCTCCGAGATCGTGGAGAAGCTGGCGCTATGAAGGTCTCGCAACTCCGCGCGACACTCGAGGAGTTCGCGACTATTCATGAGGGGACCGGTAGCAAGGAGAAGGCGGACGCCCTTCGGGCGTTAGCGCAAGCGCTGAAGGCAGCAGACAAGAGAGAGGTTAAGGAGGTTATCCCGGCTTTTGAACGGGCGGCCGCTGTTGCCATTTCCGCCAGTGGGCTAGCATCAAGGCGATGATTCGGCGGAGATTCTTGAATGCGGGTGCGTGACCTTCGTGGCCTCCTTCGGGATTTGGAGCGCATCTTTGGGGTCTCAGGCGCGAAGACGCAGCAGGATGCCGTCGCGAACGTTGCTGACGCACTCCCTCATGATCGGGGGCAAGAGCAAGACCTTGCCGTCTACCTGAAGAAGGTTGAGGAGGAACTGGCAGACGACGCTGCACCACCAAGTGCCAAGTATGTGCGTCGACTTCGAGAGGCAGGCTTAGCTGAGGACGCTTTCTTAGCGGCACTCAATTCGATTGAGGCCGACAAGAGGATAAAGAAGGCTGACCTGCTGGCCATTGCGCAAGCTTATACAGGCTCCGCAGATCGCAAGGCGTCTGTGAGGAGCCTGCTCAAACAAATGAGGGCTCATTTTTATACGAAGCTCTATGAGCGCGACGCGAACGAGTTGGCGAAACGGGCAAAACCGGTCTGACGCCCTCAGTTCGCAAACCTGAACAGCATCACGTCCCCGTCGCGCACCATGTACTCCTTCCCCTCCAGCCGCATCTTCCCTGCCGCTTTGGCGGGCTGCTCGCCGCCGAGCGCCACGTAATCCTCGTAGGCGATGGTCTCGGCGCGGATGAAGCCTTTTTCGAAGTCGGTGTGGATGGCGCCGGCGGCGCGGGGGGCCTTGGCGCCGGAGGTGACGGTCCAGGCGCGGGCCTCCTTGGGGCCGGCGGTGAAGAACGTGATCAGGTCGAGCACGCGGTAGCCTTCGCGGATCAGGGCGTTGAGGCCGGGCTCCTTCAACCCCAGCTGCTCCAGGTACTCGGCGCGCTCGGCAGGCTCCAGGGCGGCCAGCTCCGCCTCCAGCTTGGCGCAGATGACGACGCAGCCGGCGCCCTCGGCTGAAGCGCGCTCCGCCACGGCCGCGGAGAGCGCGTTGCCGCCGATCGAGCCCTCGTCGACGTTGCACACGTAGACCACGGGCTTGGCGGTGAGGAGCTGCAGGAGGCGCCAGGGCCGCTCCTCCTCGGGCGTGAGCCTGGCGAGGCGGGCCGGCTTGCCGGCGCTGACCAGCTCCAGCGCCTTGTCGATCAGCGCCAGTTGCTGGGCCATCTGGGCCTTGGCCTCCTTGTCGCCGGAGGTGGCCTTCTTGGCGAGCGGCTCGCGGCGGCGCTCCAGGCTCTCCATGTCGGCGATCATCAGCTCGGTCTCGACCGTCTCGGCGTCGGAGATGGGATCGATGCGGCCCTCGACATGGGCCACGTCCTCGTCCTCGAAGCAGCGCAGCACGTAGGCCACCGCGTCCACCTCGCGGATGTGGGCCAGGAACTGGTTGCCCAGGCCCTCGCCCTTGGAGGCGCCGCGCACCAGGCCGGCGATGTCCACGAAGGTGAGGCGGGTCGGGATGGTCTGGGCGGAGCCGGCGATCTCGGCGACCTTATGGAGGCGCGGGTCGGGCACGCCCACGTCGCCCACGTTGGGCTCGATGGTGCAGAACGGATAGTTGGCGGCCTCGGCCGCCGCCGTCTGGGTGAGGGCGTTGAAGAGGGTGGACTTGCCCACGTTGGGCAGGCCCACGATGCCGCATTTGAAGCCCATTCGCGGGGGGTCCTCAGGTTCTTGAACGTCAGTGCTCGCGCTCAGCTGCGCCCGCGCAGCCAGCGCTTGAGGCTATCGGCCAGCGACCCGCCACGTTGTGCCCCAGGGGCCGGAGCGGCGGCCGGAGCAGGCGCGGGGTTCGCCGCCGACCGCGGGGGCGGGGCAGGCTTGGCCGGGGCGGATGCGCCACGGGGCTGGGCCTCGCTGCCGGCCACGGCGGCCGTCTTCTCTGGCTTGCCGCCACCGGCGGCTCCGTCGTCCGGCGCGCCGCCCTTTCTGCGCGAGGCGTGGGCCTGCGCGCCCTGCAGCCGGCGCGTCGCGTCGGTCAGGAAACGGGCGTCGTCGCCGGCGGCGAGCCGGGCCGCGGCGTTGGCAATGGCGTCCAGCATGGGGTCCAGCCAGGCCTCATCGTCCCTGGAGAAGTCGTGCAGGACGTAGCCGATCACGGCCTCCTTCGAGCCCGGATGACCGACGCCGATGCGCACCCGCGCGTACTCGTTGCCCACATGCGCCGAGATGGACCGCAGCCCGTTGTGACCGGCATTGCCGCCGCCGGCCTTGATCTTGAGCTTGCCGGGCGCCAGGTCGATCTCATCGTGGAAGACGTAGATGTCGGCCTCGGGGATCTTGAGATACCGCTGGGCCTCGCCCACGGCCTGGCCGCTGTCGTTCATGTAGGTCTGGGGCATCAGCAACATGACGCGGCGGCCGCCGATGGGCCCCTCGGTGACGAGGCTGTGGTAGCGCTTCTTCCACGGGCCTAGCCCATGCCGGGCGGCGATCCGCTCCAGGGCCATGAAGCCCACGTTGTGGCGGTGGCGCGCGTAGCCCTTGCCCGGATTGCCGAGGCCTACGAAGAGCTTCATGGAGAGTTACCCGTCGTGGCCCCAGGGGTCCAGCTGGGCCCGGCGGAAGCCCGGCCCAGGCAACCGATCTGGGGGCTACTTCTTGCCCTTGTCGCCACCCTTGGCGGGAGCAGCTGCGGGCTTGGCGCCAGCGGCGTCCTTGCCGGCGGGAGCCTTGGCGCCAGCGGCCGCCTTGGCGTCGGCCGGAGCGGCGGCAGCACCCTCGGCGGCGGCCGGGGCGGCACCCTCGGCGGTCGGAGCGCCGGGCGTACCCGTCGTCGCGCCCTCCTCCTCGACCCGGTGGCCGGCGACGGTGGCGACCGTGAAGTCACGGCCCTGGATGGTGGGCTTCACGCCGGGCGGCAAGGCGATGGCCGAGATATGGATGGAGCGGCCGATCTCGAGGCCGTCCAGGCTGAACTCGAACGCATCGGGGATGGCGTCGGACGGGCAGGTCACCTCGACCTCGTGGCGGACGATGTTGAGAACGCCGCCGCGCTTGAGGCCCGGCGACAGGGCCTCGTTGACGAACCGCACCGGCACGCTCACGCGGATGCGCGAGCCGGGGCTCACGCGCTGGAAATCCACGTGCACCAGCTTGCCGTTCACCGGGTGCAGCTGCACCTCGCGCGGAATCACGCGGGTCTTGGCGCCGTCCAGGTCGAGCTCGATGACGGTGGAGAGGAACCGGCCGCGGTTCATCAGGTTGACCAGCTCGTTGGACTGCAAGGCAATATTCTCGGGCGCGCCGCCGTCGCCATAGATCACGCCCGGCACGGCGGCCTGGCGGCGAACCTCGCGCGCTCCGCCGGTGCCGGCGCGCGTCCGCGCGGAGGCCTTGATCTCGCTGACCTGAGCCATAGCCGAAAACTCCAATTGGAAACGGGCCGCGTCGCGGTGGCGGCGGCTCCGGGGATTGTGCGAGCCTGGATTTGGGGCGCCTTATAGCGGTCCCTTCTCCGCCGTGCAACGCCTGCGGTGCCAGTCCGGGTGTGGGCGGGGTGACGCGGTCCACGTCCCCAGAGGCGCTCGGGGCAGGTTTCCGCGTGCAAGGGCCTTGGCGGACCGATATGCTCGACCCTGAAAGCAAGACGCTCAAGGACGCTCCGGCGGAGGAGGGAGAAGCTTGAGGATGGCGCTTCCGCCAATCCGTCTGCCCAGCCGCTGGGCGGCGTGGACAGCCCTGATCCTGGGCGTCGGCCTGCTGCTGGCGTCCGGCGCCGGGCGGCCGTCGGCGCAGCCGGCGGAGCGACCTGCCGCAGACCGGCCAGTGGACCGTCCAGTGGATCGGCCAGTGGATCGGCCGGTGCTGCTGGTGGACATCAAGGGCGCCATTGGCGTGGTCTCGGCCGGGCAGATGACCAAGGCCCTGCAGCGCGCCGCCGCAGCCGGCGCCCAGGCCCTGGTGGTGCGCCTGGACACGCCCGGCGGCCTCCTCTCCTCCACCCGCGAGATGATCCACGCGATCCTCGCCTCGCCGGTGCCGGTGGTGATGTACGTGGCGCCCAACGGCAGCCGGGCGGCCAGCGCCGGGACCTACCTCATGTACGCCGCCCACGTGGCCGCGATGGCGCCCAGTACGCATCTGGGAGCCGCCACGCCGATCTCCCTCACGCCTACGGGCTTCCCCGGCTCGCCGCCGCAGAGCCCGCCGCCGCAGCCGGGGCCGGACGCTTCCAAGGACGGCAAGGACAAGGAGACCGCGCCCGCCGACGGCAGGACCGCCGCCGAGCGCAAGGCCATCAACGATGCGGTGGCCTATATCCGCTCCCTGGCGGAGCTGAGGGGGCGCAATGCCGACTGGGCCGAGCGGGCGGTGCGCGAGGCGGCCACCCTTACGGCGTCGGCCGCCCTCAAGGAGCGCGTCATCGACCTCATCGCGGAGAATGTCGACGACCTGCTCGCACAGATCGACGGGCGCACGGTCAAGACCCAGGCGGGCGAGGTGCGGCTGGAGACCAGAGGCAGCCGGGTGGTCGAGTTGAAGCCCGACTGGAAGACCGAGATCATGCAGGTGATCTCCGACCCGAATGTCGCGCTCATCCTGATGACGATCGGCATCTACGGCATCCTGTTCGAGTTCTGGAACCCCGGCGTGGTCGCTCCCGGCGTGATCGGCGGCATCTGCCTGATCGTGGGGCTGACGGCCCTCTCGGTGCTGCCCGTCAACTACGCCGGCCTGGCGCTGCTGGCACTCGGCGTCGCCCTGATGGTGGCTGAGGCGTTCCTGCCCAGCTTCGGCGTCGTCGGGCTGGGCGGCATCGCCGCCTTCGCCATCGGTGCGCTGTTCCTGTTCGACCCCGACCAGTCCGACATCCCGATCCAGGCCTCGTGGCCGGTGGTCGCCGGCCTCACGGCGTTGAGCGCCGTCTTCTTCCTGGGTGTCCTGGGGCTGGCGGTGCGGGCGCGCCGCCGCCCGGTGGTGACGGGGTCCGAGGAGATGATCGGCAGCGTCGGGGAGGTCGTGCAGTGGACCGGCAGCAAAGGCCGCGTGCGCGTGGCCGGCGAGATCTGGGCCGCCGAGTCGCCGCTGATCCTGGCCGAGGGCCAGAAGGTGCGCGTCGCCAGCCGCAGCGGGCTTGTCCTGGCGGTCGAGCCCAAGACCTGAGTCTTACCTACGAGGATTGAGAGGAGGAAGCATGCCAGCACTGTTCTCCGGGTTGTTTCCCCTTATCGTCGTCGTTCTGCTGCTCGCCTACTCCATCCGCGTGCTGCGGGAGTACGAGCGGGCCGTGGTGTTCATGCTCGGGCGCTTCTGGAAGGTGAAGGGGCCGGGCCTCGTGCTCATCGTTCCCTTCGTCCAGCAGATGGTGCGCATGGACCTGCGCACCCGCGTGCTCGACGTGCCGCCGCAGGACGTGATCTCCAAGGACAACGTCTCGGTCAAGGTCAACGCCGTCGTGTATTTCCGGGTGATCGATCCCGAGAAGGCCGTCATCCAGGTCGAGCTGTTCGAGGCGGCGACCAGCCAATTCGCGCAGACCACGCTGCGTTCGGTCCTCGGCCAGCACGACCTCGATCAGATGCTCTCCGAGCGCGAGAAGCTCAACGTCGAGGTGCAGCGTATTCTGGACGAGAGAACCGATGCCTGGGGCATCAAGGTCAGCAACGTCGAGCTCAAGCACATCGACCTCAACGAGACCATGATCCGCGCCATCGCCAAGCAGGCCGAGGCCGAGCGCCTGCGCCGCGCCAAGATCATCGACGCCGAAGGCGAGCTGCAGGCCGCCGAGCGGCTGGCCCAAGCCGGCGAGATCCTGTCCAAGCGGCCGGAGGCGATGCAGCTCAGGTATCTGGGCACGCTGCTGAATATTGCGGGTGAACGGAGCAACACCATCGTGTTCCCGCTTCCGATGGGCGACCTGGCGAAGGCGCTGGGGTTGGGGGAGAAGAAGGAGTAGGGGGCGGACGGGGTCAGATCCGCGGGTCTCAATTTGGAGTCATCGATTGCCTGGAGTGAACGGCGAGAAGAGATCGCGCATCTTGGCGGGAACGATCCTATCCGTATCGTCCACGCTCGTAGTCCGCGGCCTTGGACGCCCGTCGCTGGTTAGGATCTCAAATTCTTTCAGCTCTCTGAGGTCGACAATGGTGTTGGACAGGAGGCGCTTGGTGGCTGGCGTCTCGTTGCACACGCTGTTGAAGAGATCGAGGAGGGTCGGGGGTGGATCACCGGACTTGTGTGCCGAAAGGACCTTTTCGGGCAATTCCTCCATCAATGCTTTCTTGGAGCGAGCCTGTGCATTGTCGTCGAATATGAAATCGAAAGGTGTTTGATCGATTGGTTGTTCTGGATCGTAGCCAAGCATCCGCAGACCTGCGCGACCGTGATGCACGAAGTGATTTTGCATGCGCCAGTGCAGCGCAGTCATCTCATCGCGAGCTGTTGGATGCTTGGAGATGTGAACAAGCCAGTAGGCCCTATGACTCTCGACAGACTTAACAAAAAACGGCGTGTAATATGGTGCGCCGGTGTGCTTGACGAGATGCTTATAGAGCAGATTCTGGATAAGCCAACGCGCTTCCCGTTGACCTTTGAGATGTAGCATCTGCTGGAGGTCGGTCAGCGACAGCTCGACAGGCTTGACGGCCTTGAGGAAGCTCTCTTCGGTTGAGAGATAGTCGATAAGCCAATCGACGTTGAAAGTGAGAATGATTTCTGGGTTGACGAGTTGTTCCAAGATTGTGCGGATGGTTTGGAGCGAAACATCGGAATAACCGTACTGATCGAGAAAGAAAATGGCACGGTCGGCGCGCCCTCTCGATTTGATGCGCGCAATGATGCTAGGCAAGGCATTTTCGAAGATGTCGTGGATGATACTCAGTCTGTTGCCGACGAGTGGTGCGTGCGG
>DATMZP010000246.1:0-5980 GCA_035573595.1 Hyphomicrobiaceae bacterium | reverse complement strand
GGATAGCTCAGATCGCGCCGCACCGAGCTCAGGGCCGGGCGCATCGTCCGCGCTCAGTCGTGCCTGCCATGGCAATGCTTGTACTTCTTGCCCGAGCCGCATGGGCAGGCGGCGTTACGGGAGACCTTGCCCCAGGTGGAGGGGTCGTTGGGATTGGCCGCGCCAGCGCCCTTCCGGGTCTGCAGCGGGGCGCGGCGCTCCGGGGCCTGCGCCGCGGGCCGGCCGCCGGCCGCCAGCGCGGCGTCGGCCAGCGCCAACTCGTCGTCGCCGGTGAAGGGGTCCGGGTGGTGCGCCTGCATGGGCGGCAGCTCCACCGGCTCGAACAGCTGCTCGGGCTCTCCCGCCATGGCGCGGGCGTGCATCAGATGCCCGGTGACCTCCTCGCGCAGGTTGGAGAGCATGGTGTCGAACAGCTCGAAGCTCTCGGCCTTATACTCGTTGAGCGGGTCGCGCTGGCCGTAGCCTCTGAGGCCGATCACGCTGCGCAGGTGCTCCATCACGATCAGGTGCTCGCGCCACAGGTGATCGAGGGTGTGGAGCAGCACCATCTTCTCGATCTGGCGCATCGCCTCGGGGCCGAACTCCGCCTCCTTGGCCTTGGCCTTCGTCTCGATCTCCTGGAGCAGGCGCTCGGTGACCTCCTCGTTGGCAATGCCCTCCTCGGCGGCCCACTGATCGACGGGGAGGTCGAGGTCGAAGATGCGGGCAATCTCGCCCTTGAGCGTGGCCGTGTCCCACTGCTCCGCGTAGGCGCCCTCGGGCATGCAGCGGGCCACCAGCCCCTGCACCACCTCCTGGCGCATCTCGGCGACGGTCTCGCTCACGTCGTCGTGGCCCATGATGTCGATGCGCTGCTCGAATATGACCTTACGCTGATCGTTCATCACGTCGTCGTACTTGAGCGTGTACTTGCGTGCGTCGAAGTTGCGGGCCTCGACCTTCTGCTGCGCCTTCTCCAGGGCCTTGTTGATCCAGGGGTGGGTGATGGCCTCGCCTTCCTGCAGGCCCAGCCGCTGCAGCATGCCGTCCATGCGGTCGGACCCGAAGATGCGCATCAGGTCGTCTTCGAGCGACAGGTAGAACTTGGACCGGCCCGGGTCGCCCTGGCGGCCGGAGCGGCCGCGCAGCTGGTTGTCGATGCGGCGGCTCTCGTGCCGCTCGGTGCCGAGCACGTAGAGGCCGCCGGCGTCGAGCGCCCGGCTCCTCTTCTGCGCCACGTCGGCCGCAATCTCGGCGCACTTGACCTTGACGGTCTTGAACGTGTCGACGATGGCTGCCCGCCGCGCGGAGATCTCGGCGGGATCCGGCTGGCGGCCGGCCTCGGCCTCGCCGGCGGTCCAGGCGCGCAGGGCGTCGCTCATGAAGCGGAACAGGGTCTCATTGACGAGGCCGAAGCTCCAGGTGCGGCTCGCATCGTTGAGCCACTCGCGCGCCTCGGCGCTGAGTGCGGTATCGAACCAGTCGAGGCTTTCTGCTCCGTCGCCGTGACCGTTGCGCACGCCGCCAGCCTTGGCGGCGGCAGCGTATTCCTCCGCAATCCGGGCGCGATGCAGGGCGATGCCGCGCTTGTCGCCCTGGATGCGCGCCCGCTCCCTGGCGACCTCGCGAGGGCTCGGCTCCTGCCCGCCGGCTGACTGCTGCTTGGTCCACTCGGCAATCCGGCCGTCGATCCACTCCCCGAGGCACGCATCGATCCAGTCGTCGGCGGCGTGCAGCACGTCGTCGATCCACTTGCGCAGCGGCTCGTCGTCGCCGCTGTCGCCGTGCACGGCGGCCATGCGGCCGGCCTCGTTCTCCTCCTTCAGCCAGTCGCGGGCGCGGAAGCGGTCGTTGCCGCCGAGCTGGATGTCGGTGCCGCGGCCGGCCATGTTCGTGGCGATGGTGACGGTGCCGGGAACGCCGGCCTGGGCGATGATGTGCGCCTCCTGCTCGTGGTAGCGCGCGTTCAGCACCTGGTGCGGGATCGGGTCGCCGCTGTTCTTGCGGGCCAGCTCGTCGAGAAAGGCGCCCACGTCGAGCAGATGGCGCTTCAGCTCGTCCTCCTTGCCGTCCTTGAGCTGGTCCGCCTGCTTCCTGATGTAGGTGCCCAGCTCGCGGATGTGCTTGCGGTCCTTCAGCAGCGCCGAGAGCTGCTCGGACTTCTCGATGGAGACGGTGCCAACCAGGATCGGCTGGCCGCGGCGCCTGCAGTCGGCGATCTCGGCGACGATGGCGCGCGCTTTCTCCTGGGTGGTGCGGTAGACCTCGTCGTGCTCGTCGGTGCGGTCCACCGGCATGTTGGTGGGCACCTCCAGCACGTCGAGCTTGTAGATGTCGCCGAACTCGTTGGCCTCGGTGGCGGCCGTGCCGGTCATGCCGGCGAGCTTGGCGTAGAGACGGAAGTAGTTCTGGAAGGTGATGGAGGCGAGCGTCTGGTTCTCCGGCTGGATGCGGACGTGCTCCTTGGCCTCCAGGGCCTGGTGCAGGCCGTCGGAGTAGCGCCGGCCCTGCATCATGCGGCCGGTGAACTCGTCGATGATGATGACCTCGCCGCCCTTCACGATGTAGTCGCGGTCGCGCAGGAACAGGGCGTGAGCCTTGAGGGCCTGGTTGGCGTGGTGGACGACCGACACGTTCTCGATGTCGTAGAGGGATTCGCCCTTGAGGAGGTCCTTCTCCCTGAGGAGGGTCTCGATCTGCTCGTTGCCGAGCTCGGTGAAGGCGACCTGGCGCTGCTTCTCGTCCAGCTCGTAGAGGCCCTGGGTCTTGAGCAGCTCCTTGAGCTCCTCCTTGGGGTTGGCCTTGGTGAGATCCGCCACGATCCGGCCGTTTGCGACCATCACCCGCCGCACCAGCTCGTCGAGGGCGACGTAGAGCTCGGAGCGGTCCTCCACGGGGCCGGAGATGATGAGGGGGGTGCGGGCCTCGTCGATCAGGATCGAGTCCACCTCGTCGACGATGGCGTAGACGTGCCCGCGCTGCACCATCTCGCTGGCGCTCATCTTCATGTTGTCGCGCAGGTAGTCGAAGCCCAGCTCGTTGTTGGTGCCGTAGGTCACGTCGCAGGCGTATTGCGTGCGCCGCTCATCGTCCTCAAGCCCGTGCACGATGCAGCCGACACTGAGCCCGAGGAACTTGTAGATGCGGCCCATCCACTCGGCGTCGCGCTTGGCGAGATAGTCGTTGACGGTGACGACGTGCACGCCGCGGCCCGCGAGCGCGTTGAGGTAGACGGCAAGCGTGGCAACCAGCGTCTTGCCCTCACCGGTCTTCATCTCGGCGATCTTGCCCTGGTGCAGGACCATGCCACCGATCATCTGTACGTCGAAGTGGCGCTGGCCCAGCGTGCGCCTGGCCGCCTCGCGGACGGTGGCGAAGGCGGGGACGAGGAGTTCCTCGAGATCGGCGCCCTCGGCCAGCTGCTGGCGGAAGGTCTCCGTGCGAGCCCTCAGCTCGGGGTCGGTGAGCTGCTCAAGCTCCGGCTCCAGCGCGTTGATGGCGTCCACCGTCGGCCGGAAGGCCTTGATCTTGCGGTCGTTGGCCGATCCGAACACCTTGGCAGCTAGCGCGCCGAAAGACAGCATCTGGCAAAATCCCGTTGAATCGCTGCAGGTTGAGCGGTCGACCAAGGACGGCCGCGGCCCCGCCACGCGGGGCGAGGACCGCCCTCGACAGGCACTGTCTCGAAGCGGGGGGAGATAGGCTGTAACCCGCGCGGAGGAGCGCCTGCAGCTGCTGGTCCCGCTGGGCCCATCCTCAGATAAGGACCGGCACCAGCCTTGTCAACGAAGGATGCCCGGCGGCCACACCCGCAACATGACGCGACATTAACGTGTCGGACGGCGACGTTCCGACGGACCAGAGGTCTTCAACTCTGCCGGCAGGTGTGTTGAGTGGATTCGGTGACCTTGGACAACAGGGCATCGAGGCTACGGGGGATCGGTTGGAGGAAAAAAAGCCGAGAATGAGGTGGAGTCCGGCGGCGGCTCAGAACAGGGCGAGGCTTCGCTGGACGCCCTGGCGGCTGCTCCTCCTTCCGGTGTTCTTTGTATGCTGGATTAGCCTGTCCATGCGTCTCATCTTTGTTAACTTTGAAGCGGTGTACATCTTCGCCCCCCAGGCTGCTTTCTTCTGTGCCCCCACGCAGTTTTCGGGACTAATTCTCGCGTTAGTCCCGCTTTTTCTGGCAATCGCACCTGCCTTCTTAATTGCCAATATTGCGCTTTGGCTGATACCGCCGGCTCGCCGGGACTTGGATAGGGCGGAAGCGCGGGTCGGCAACTCGTTCTCGAAGAGCAATGCCATGCTCGCGAAAATCTTGCCTGTCTCTGTCGCCGTTCTGCTCCCGATAGAGCTTTTCGCGGCCGGCTCTGCCGTCTGCATGTCCCCCAAAGCCATCCATTACCGCCCGCACTCGCTGGCCGCACTCCAGGTCTATGCCCTATCGCAGATTGAGGCAGTTCGCCCGTCCTGTTCGAGAGGCAGCAGAGGCAGTTGGAACGCCCGCCTGGTCGTTTCCGTACGCGAGGCCGGAGCCTTCGATCTTGCTGCGCAACATCCCTATCGGTTGTCGTCATCTCCAGAAGTCTCCGAGACGCTGCGAGATCTCCCTTGGGATTACTCAGGGATCGAGCGCGGCTGCCCTTATTACCTGAGGAAGCTCATCACCGTCGGAAGCTGACCCGCTCCGCACCGGTCGCTTCCTGAGCTATCTTGAGCAGCAGGGCACAGATCGAGTACATCGCTCGCGCTAGACAGCGCCGCCTGAGTTCCGAGCACGAGGACACCCATGGCCAAGTCGACCGTCCCGCCGTCGCCGTTCGCGCCGGAGCGGCTTCCCGATATGCCGCCGGTGGCGGGCGTGCGATTTGCGGCCTGCGCCGCCGGTATCCGCTATGCGGGCCGGACCGACCTGATGCTGGCGGTGCTCGATCCTGGCACCACCGTGGCAGGCGTCCTGACCAGGTCCAAGACCAGCTCGGCGCCGGTGCTGTGGTGCCGCGCCAACCTTCCCAAGGGCACGGCTCGGGCGCTGGTGGTCAACTCCGGCAACGCCAATGCCTTCACGGGCAGGAAGGGCGCCGAGGCAACACGCATGACGGCCGAGGCTGCGGCTGCTGCGGTCGATTGTGCTCCCGATGAGGTTTACGTCTCCTCCACCGGCGTGATCGGCGAGCCGCTGGATGCCTCCAAGTTCGCGCACCTCCTGGGCGACCTTGCCAGGGCGGCGGCGCCCGGCGCCTGGCACGCCGCGGCACGGGCGATCATGACGACGGATACCTTCCCCAAGCTCGCCACCCGCACCGTGCGGCTCGGCGGCGCTGACGTGGTGCTCAACGGCTTCGCCAAGGGCGCCGGCATGATCGCGCCGGACCTGGCCACCATGCTGGTCTACATCTTCACGGATGCGGCGGTCGACCGGACCGTGCTGCAGGCAATGCTGGCGACGGGGGCGGACAAGACCTTCAACTGCATCGCCATCGACAGCGACACCTCCACCAGCGACACGGTGCTGTGCTTTGCGACCGGAGCTGCGGCGACGCGCGGCGCTCCGCCCATCGAGGATGCCACGAGCGCCGAAGGCCGGGCCTTCGCCGCCGCGCTCCACGACCTCATGCACGAGCTGGCGCTGTGGGTGGTGAAGGACGGCGAGGGGCTGACGAAGTTCGTCACGGTGAACGTCGCGGGCGCCGAGAGCGACGCCGCGGCGCGCCGCATCGGCTTCGCCATCGCCAACTCGCCGCTGGTCAAGACGGCGATTGCCGGCTGCGACCCCAACTGGGGCCGCGTGGTCATGGCCGTGGGCAAGTCCGGCGAGGCCGCCGACCGCGACCGCCTCTCCATCCGCTACGGCGACATCGAGGTGGCGAGGGAAGGCGAGCGCGCTCCCACCTACAACGAGGAGACGGTGGCGGCCTACATGCTGGGCCGCGAGATCGCCATCTCCGTGGACCTGGCCCTCGGCCCCGGCAAGGCCACGGTGTGGACCTGCGACCTGACC
>DATMZP010000245.1:0-20843 GCA_035573595.1 Hyphomicrobiaceae bacterium | reverse complement strand
CCTTCGGCCCGACCCGAGTTTGGAAGAGCCGCAGCAGGCCGCGTTGGCGGAAATTCGCCAGGCCTTCTAGCCCAGGCGGCCCGGCAGCGCAATGGCATCGAATTTCGCCCGAACGCTAGCCGCGCAACTCGTTTGGGCGGCGGCAGGCCTCAGGCGACGGTCAGCAGCCGATCGATCTCGCGCACCAGGTCCTTCAGATGGAAGGGCTTGGACAGCACCTGGGCGTCCTTCACGGCCTGGGTGCTCGTGTTGAGCGTGACGGCGGCAAAGCCGGTGATGAACATGATCTTGAGGTCGGGGTCGATCTCGCTCGCGCGGCGGGCCAGCTCGATGCCGTCCATCTGGGGCATCACGATATCGGTGAGGAGGAGCGTGAAGGGCTCCGCCTTGACGCGCTCGAAGGCCTCGCGGCCGTTGGCGAAACTCGTCACCTCGTAGCCGGCCTTGAGGAGCGCGCGCTCGATGAAGGCGCGCATGGACTCGTCGTCCTCGGCCAGCAGGATGCGCCGGGCCGGCACGCGGGAGGGCTTGGCGGTCATGAGGTGGTCTCGGGGGCTCGGGGCTTGCGCGGGCTCTGCGATCGGGGCTCGGGCTGTCGTGGCAATGGCAAGCTGCCGCGTTGGCAGCCAAATCTGGCGCCAATTTGGTAAATGCGCAATTCGCAGAGGAGACGGGGGGCGATTGCGCGACCGGGGTCAGACCCCTGGCCAGCACCGTTTGGTTGCATTCGTCTGCAGAGGCCAGGGGTCTGACCCCATTCCCGGTAGAGGCCAGGGGTGTGACCCATTCATGTTCCCCGCCCTGCCGCTCGCGACGCATGGACAGGGCGTGTGCGCCTTGGCACACTGGGGCCGCTTCGCCACGGGGCGGCGTGCCCAGCAAGATCGCCAGCAAGAACCACACGGTTCGCCAGGGAATCCGCAGTTCTCAATGTCCGACAACGAACGCGCCTCGATCCTGGCCGAGCTTACGCCCCCCTTCACGCTCATCAGGCCGCCCGCGCTCCTGGCTCCCGTGGTGCTGTGCTCGCCCCATTCGGGCCGCGTCTATCCGCGAGCGTTCCTGGAGGCCGCCCGGCTCGACCCGCTCACGTTGCGCAAGTCCGAGGACTGCTACGTGGATGAGCTGTTCCAGCCCGTGGTCGACCTCGGCGTGCCCCTCATCGCCGCGCGCTTCCCGCGCGCCTACCTTGACGTCAACCGCGAGCCGTACGAGCTCGACCCGGAGCTGTTCGTCGGCCGGCTGCCGGCATTCGCCAACACCCAGTCGGCGCGAGTGGTGGGCGGGCTCGGCACCATCGCCCGCATCGTCGCCGACACCGAGGAGATCTACCGCGAGCGGCTGCCCATCGGCGCCGCCTTCGAGCGCATCGAGCGGCTCTACGCGCCGTTCCACCGGGCCCTGGCGGACCTCTTGGAGGAGACCCGCGCCCGCTTCGGCACCGCAGTGCTGATCGATTGCCACTCGATGCCGTCGGCGACTGCCGGCCAGCCCAGCGGCGGCCGGCCGCACTTCGTGCTGGGCGACCGCTTCGGTGCCTCCTGCGACGCCAGGCTCACCCGCTTCACCCGCGAGGTCCTGCAGCGGGCGGGCTATGACGTGCAGGTCAACCGGCCCTACGCGGGTGGATTCATCACCGAGCATTATGGCAACCCCGGCCAGGGCGTGCATGCCCTGCAGGTGGAGATCAACCGGGCGCTCTATCTGGACGAGGCCACCTTCTCCAAGACCCGGCATTTCGACGGGCTGGCGCGGACGCTGCTCGATGTGGCAGCGCGGGTGTTCGAGGTGCTGCCCCTCCTGATCGAGCGTCGCGCCGCGGCTGAATAGGGCTGAGCCGGCTGCCCGGCTGGTCCAATACCCCACCCGTCCTGCTGCAGTGCAGCAGCCGCGCCGATGCTGGAATGACCAGTCAGGCTGGCCTGACGAGCGGGCACAAAAGAAAAGGGGCCGCTCGGTGAACCGAACGGCCCAAGTCTAGGGAGGAAACGCCCAAGGAGGGCAACGACACCATCGCTGGCGTCGTGGTTGGTAGATAGATGTGCGGCGCACAAACTGCAAGGACGCTTTATTGCAACGCAGAAGCCCGGCTGTCGCATAGGTCAGCCGGGCTGACCTAGTTCACCCACCGGGCACCCTCGTCCGTTCGTCCTGGGTGACCGCAGGGACGTGGCTATCGACCCATGGAGCGGGCTGCAACCGTAGGGGGCTTGCGGGCAAAAGAAAGGGCCGCTCGCAGGCGAACGGCCCAAGTCTAGGGAGGAAACGCCCAAGGTGGGCTGCAACGCCGGCGGGAAATCGGCCGGGGTCGCGGTGCTCATATGGGCTCCTTCGGTGTGCCTCGCAATGGGGCGTGGTTCACTTTCAACAGCTCTGTGGCGTGATCGCCACGAACGACCAATGAACGCTGTTCGATGCGAGCGTCATGGCCGCCGTCCCCACGACGTGGCTGGCTCTGGCGTGGCTGGCTCGGCGTGGCTGGCTCTGGCATGGCCGTGTCGGGATGGTAAACTACGCGGCCAGAGGGCCTCCGCCGTGACGCCAGACGCTGCCGCCAGACATCGGAAGGTGAGCAAGTTCCTGAGCCTCGTGCTGCGCCACCAGCCGGGGCGCATCGGCCTCGCGCTCGACGACCGGGGCTGGGCAGACATCGACGCGCTCATGGCTCGGGCCGGCGAGCATGGCATGGCGCTGACGCGGGAGGAGATCCTCAACGTCGTTGCCACCAGCGACAAGCAGCGCTTCGCGCTCGACGCCTCGGGGCAGCGCCTGCGGGCGAACCAGGGCCACTCCGTCGATATCGACCTGGGGCTGGAGCCGCGGGAGCCGCCGGCGGTGCTGTTTCACGGCACGGCCGACACCTCCATCCCTGCGATCCGCGCCGAAGGTCTGAGGCCCGGCCGCCGCCAGTACGTGCATCTGTCGCCCGACGCCGCCACCGCCACGGCTGTCGGCCGGCGCCATGGCCGGCCCGCCGTCCTGCGCGTCGCCGCGGGCCGTATGCGGGCCGCCGGCTACGAGTTCTATCTGTCGGACAACGGCGTGTGGCTGACGGACGCCGTGCCGGCCGAGTTCATCGAGCTCCCCGAACCATAAGCCCCCAGGAGGAAAACCCATCATGCGTGCTGCAGTGCTGACCGCCGTCAACAAGCCGCTCGAGCTTCTCGACCTGGAGCAGGAGGGCCCCAAGGCGGGCGAGGTGCGGGTGCAGGTGAAGGCCGCCGGGGTTTGCATGAGCGACTGGCACATCATGAACGGCGACTGGCCGCTGCCGCTGCCCATGGTGCTGGGCCATGAAGCCGCGGGCGTGGTGGTCGAGCTTGGGCCCGAGGTGCACAACGTCAGGATCGGCGACCACGTCATCTTCTCGTTCCGGCCGCACTGCGGGCGGTGCAGCTACTGTTCCAAGGGCCGTACCGTGCTGTGCTCGGGCCGCAACGACACCCCGCGCTGGCTCATGCACGACGGCACAGCCCGCGTGCGGCTCAACGGCGAGCCGGTGAACCAGATGGCGCGTATCGGCACCTTCTCGGAGGCTGTGGTGTGCCCGGCCGAGCAGGTGGTGAAGGTGCGCGAGGACCTGCCCTGGACGCACGCCGCCATCATCGGCTGCAGCGTGGCAACCGGCGTCGGCGCCGTGGTGCGCCATGCCGAGGTGGAGGCCGGCGCCAGCGTGCTGGTGATCGGCTGCGGCGGCGTGGGCCTCAACGTGGTGCAGGGCGCGAGGCTCGCCGGCGCCGGCACCATCATCGCCTGCGACCTGCTTGACAACAAGCTCGACTACGCCCGCGAGTTCGGCGCCACCCACACCGTCAACGCCAAGACCGAGGACGCGCTCAAGCGCGTGCGCGAGCTGACGGGCGGCCTGGGTGTGGACTACGCTTTCGATGCCATCGGCGGCGATGTCACCGCCAAGCTGGCCGTGGACGCGGTGGCGCCTGGCGGCCACGCCGTGCTGGTCGGCATCCCGGCCATGTCGACCACGGCGTCGATCTCGCCCTTCCAGATCGTCTATGGCGAGAAGAAGATCACCGGCACCTACTACGGCTCGATCCGCCCGACGGTGGACTTCGGCGTGCTGGCCGACCTCGACATGGCCAAGCGCATCAATCTCGACGCCCTGATCAGCCGCACCTACACCTTCGACGAGATCAACGAAGGCTTTCGGCTGCTGACCTCCGGCCAGGTGGCGCGCGGGGTTATCGTATTCTGACGGTGTCGCTCGGTGTCAGACCCTCTGGGTCTGACACCGCAGCTCCAATGCCGTTGTGGTCAAGGTGTCAGACCCTCTGGCAGAGGGTCTGACATCTGCCCGATGCCTGCCCTACTCCACGTCCTTGCGCCGTGGGATGCTGGGGACGGCGCCGGACTTGGGGCGCTCCTTCTTCTCCTTCGGCGCGGAGAGAGCCTTGCGGGGGGCGGCCTCGACCAGGGCGGGGCCTTCGGTCTCCTCGTCCTCGTCGTCGTCATCCTCGTCGCCGGCGTTCCTGGCCTTGGGCTTGGGGTCGGCGGGGAAGTACTCGAAGGCGAGCTTCTTGTCGTCGCCCTCGCCGGCCACGGTCACCTTGACGGTGCCCCCGTGCTCCAGCTTGCCGAACAGCAGCTCGTCGGCCAGCGGCTTCTTGATGTACTCCTGGATGACGCGGGCGAGCGGCCGGGCGCCGAACTTCTCGTCGTAGCCCTTCTCCGCCAGCCACCGCGCCGCCTCTTCCGTCAGCTCGATGGTAACGCCGCGGTCGGCCAGCTGCGCCTCCAGTTGGAACACGAACTTCTCGACCACCTTGAGGATCACCTCCGGCGGCAGACCCGAGAAGGGGATCACCGCGTCGAGCCGGTTGCGGAACTCCGGCGTGAACATGCGGTTGACGGCCTCCGTGTCGTCGCCGGTGCGCTTGCTTGAGCCGAAGCCGATTGCCGGCTTGGCCATTTCGGACGCGCCGGCGTTGGTGGTCATGATCAGCACGACATTGCGGAAGTCCACCTTCTTGCCGTTGTGGTCGGTGAGCTTGCCGTGGTCCATGACCTGCAGAAGGATGTTGAACAGGTCCGGGTGCGCCTTCTCGATCTCGTCCAGCAGCAGCACCGAATGCGGGTGCTGGTCGATGCCATCGGTCAGCAGCCCGCCCTGGTCGAAGCCGACGTAGCCCGGTGGCGCGCCGATCAGCCGCGAGACCGTGTGCTTTTCCATGTACTCCGACATGTCGAAGCGCAAGAGCTCCACGCCCATCAGGTTGGCGAGCTGGCGCGCCACCTCGGTCTTGCCGACGCCGGTGGGACCTGAGAACAGGTAGCAGCCGATGGGCTTCTCCGGCTCGCGCAGGCCGGCGCGGGAGAGCTTGATGGAGCTGGCCAGCGCCTCGATCGCCTTGTCCTGGCCGAACACCAGGCGCTTTAGGTCCTTCTCGATGTTGACGAGCACCTCGGCATCGGATTTCGAGATCGTCTTGGGCGGAATCCGGGCCATGGTGGCGACCGTGGCCTCCACCTCCTTCACCGTGATTTTTTTCTTGCGCTTGGCCTCCGGCACCAGCATCTGCGAGGCGCCGGTCTCGTCGATCACGTCGATGGCCTTGTCCGGCAGCTTGCGGTCGTTGATGTACTTGGCCGACAGCTCCACCGCCGCCTTCACGGCATCGTTGGTGTACTTGAGCTTGTGGTATTCCTCGAAGTAGGGCTTGAGGCCCTTGAGGATCTCGATGGAGTCCTCGACCGACGGCTCCTTGATATCGATCTTCTGGAACCGGCGCACCAGCGCGCGGTCCTTCTCGAAGTGCTGGCGGTACTCCTTGTAGGTGGTGGAGCCGATGCAGCGCAGCGTGCCCGATTGCAGGGCGGGTTTTAGCAGGTTCGAGGCGTCCATGGCGCCGCCCGAGGTAGCGCCGGCACCGATCACGGTGTGGATCTCGTCGATGAAGAGAATCGCGCCCGGATAGTTCTCGACCTCCTTCATCACCGCCTTGAGACGCTCCTCGAAGTCGCCGCGGTAGCGGGTGCCGGCCAGCAGCGCGCCCATGTCGAGCGAGAAGATAGTGGCGGTGCGCAGCACCTCCGGCACGTCGCCGTTGACGATCTTGCGCGCCAGCCCCTCGGCGATGGCCGTCTTGCCGACGCCCGGATCGCCCACGAACAGCGGGTTGTTCTTCTGGCGCCGGCACAAGATCTGGATGGTGCGCATCACCTCGGGCTCACGCCCGATCAGGGGGTCGATGCGGCCGACCTTGGCCTTCTTGTTGAGGTTGACGCAGTAGGTGTTGAGCGCATCCTGCGGCTGCTTCTTGCCGTCCTCGCGGCCGTCGCTCTGGTCCTCGTCGACCCCCCGCACGTGCTTGGGCTCGGACATGCCGGGCCGCTTGGCGATGCCGTGCGAGATGTACTGCACCGCCTCGAAGCGGGTCATCTCCTGCTCCTGCAGGAAAAAGGCGGCGTGGCTCTCGCGCTCGGCGAAGATGGCGACCAGCACGTTGGCGCCCGTCACCTCCTCGCGGCCGGAGGACTGGACGTGGACCACGGCGCGGTGCACCACCCGCTGGAAGCCGGTGGTCGGCTGGGCCTCGGTGGAGCCCTTGATCCGCAGGCTCGTCAGCTCGTTGTCTAGGTACTCCGTGATGCGCTTGCGCAGCGCGTCGAAGTCCACGAGGCAGGCCTTCATGACGGCCGCGGCATCGCGGTCGTCCAGGAGCGCCAGCAGCAGGTGCTCCAGCGTAGCGTACTCGTGGTGACGCTCGTTGGCGTACTCCAGCGCGCGGTGCAGCGAGGCTTCCAGGCTTTGGGAGAAGGCGGGCACGGCGGTGAGCTACTCCTTTTCCATCGTACACTGCAGCGGATGCTGATGCTGGCGCGAGAAGTCCATCACCTGTGCAACCTTGGTCTCGGCCACCTCGTAGGTGTAGACCCCACAGATGCCGACGCCCTTGTGGTGCACATGAAGCATGATGCGGTGGGCCTCCTCGCGGCCCATGTTGAAGAAGCGCTCCAGGACATGCACGACGAACTCCATGGGCGTGTAGTCGTCGTTCAAGAGCAGCACTTTGTAGAGGCTCGGCTTCTTGGTCTTGGGGCGCGTCTTGGTGATGAGGCCGGTCTTGCCCTCATCCTCGCCCCGTGAGCCGTTTGAGCCGTTCTTGCCCGACATCTCTCGAACCCGCTCCCCGACGAAAGCTGCCAAATCGCCACCATCTTACCGACAGCCGCGCCGGTTTCGCAAACCCTGGTCGAAATCATACAAACGCCGGACCGTCTCCCATAGGCAACCTTGGGGCAACCTTGGGGCGACCGTGGGGAAACCGTGGCGCGACCGCAGCAGCCTGGCCGCGTGGGGAGCGACCGTGCCCGACCCCGCTTGCCGTTCGGCCGCTATATGGTGAACGGGACGGCCGAATGCGACAAAAAAAATCGGGCCGTGCGCCGGGTGGGCGCCAGACCCGATCTTGCGATGTGTCCAGGGAGAGCCTGAGCCGCTTCTACGGGCTGCTCCCGACGCGGCTCGGGGGTAATCAGCGCCCGCTCTGCAGCGCCTTCTCGACCGGCTTGTAGGCCTCCTTGGCGAGCTCGGCGTAGAGGCCGCCAAGCTTGGAAACCTGGTGCATGTAGTCGTCGTAGGCCCGCTTGGCGTAGCCGGTCTGGATCTCGACCGCCTGCTCGACGGACTTCGCCGACAGCAGCTTCTCGACGGTGGCCGTGCCCTCCTCGAACGACCGCTTGGTGTAGTCGGTCATCTCGGCGGCGATCGCCTGCCAGCCCTTGCTCCACTCGCCAAGCATCTTCATGGCGGTGTCGACGTTTTGCTGCCCGAGCTTCTGGAAGTCATCGAAATTCTTGATCATTGGCATCGGTCCTGAGTGCGGAACGTGGGGGAGACGCACAGCAGGGAGCTGCGCGACGCCCCGGATATATGCGCTGCACAATGGAAGTCAAGCAATTTTGCTGCGACGCAATATCAACCTTACGCAGTCTCGGACCGCTTACCATGCGCCAACCCGGCTTAACCCGCCGCTTACGCCCCACGACCTAAGCTCTGGCGGTCACAAGAAGAGGGCGCCTCAAAGTCGCCCCAAAGACCCCAAAAAAGCGGAGGCAGGGGCGCTCTCACGATCCTGAGAGCGAGGCTGCTCCGCCGCACAGGCAGCTGGGAAAAGAGGGGATGGCCGTTCATTCGTGGCGATACCGGCTATGGCGCCGGCTCATCGCTGTATCGTTGGCGGCGGCGGTCGCGCTCAGCCCCTTGACCTGCGCCTATGCCTCGGAAGACGGCCGGCGCGCCGTCCTGGTGATCGACGCCAATACCGGCCGCGTCATCTATCAGAGGTCCGCCGATCAGCCGCGCTTCCCGGCCTCCCTGGCCAAGCTGATGACGCTCTATCTCCTGTTCGAGCAGATCGAGCAGGGCCGGCTCAGCCTCACCAGCAGTATCCGCTTCTCCGCCAATGCCGCGGCCCAGCCCGCCTCCAATCTCGAGGTGGACGAGGGGGCCGAGATCGCTGTCGGCGACGCCATCAAGGCGCTGATCGTGAAGTCCGCCAACGACGTGGCCGTGGCGGTGGCCGAGCGCATCGCCGGCAGCCAGGAGAAGTTTGCCGAGCTCATGAACCGCAAGGCGCGCGAGCTGGGCATGACGGGCACCGAGTTCCACAACGCCTCGGGCCTGCCCGACCCCGAGCAGGTGACGACCGCGCGGGACATGGTCACCCTGGCGCTCCGGTTGCACGATCAATTCCCGAAATACTACCCGCTGTTCGCCACCCGCACCTTCACCTGGGGCAGCGAGACCTTCCGCAACCACAACACGCTGCTGTTCCGCTACGAGGGGCTGGAGGGCATGAAGACGGGCTACATCCGCGCCTCCGGGTTCAACCTGGTGGCCTCGGCGCGGCGCGGCAGGAAGCACGTGATGGCGGCCTACTTCGGCGGCCAGACCGCTGCCCTGCGCAACGCTGCCGTGCGCGCGCATCTCGACGCGGCCTTCGCTAAGGCGTCGGAGAAGAAGACCCGCCACCCCGGCCCGCTGCCGGTGGCGCTGGCCAGGGCTCCGGCTCCAGCGCCGGCCCCAGCGACCAGCGCTCAGCCCGCATCCGCCCAGCCCAGACCGGCTTCCGCCCCGCCCGCCCCCGAGTTGGCCCGCGCTGCGCCGCCTGAGGCCAACGTTACGCCGCCTGATCCCGAGGCGCCCCCGGTGCCCGTTGCCGCCGTCCCAAACCCGCAGGCGGCGTTGCGCTCGCCCCTCGCCGCAGTCCCCGGAGTGGAAGTCGTGCGTGTCCGCCCGGTTCTGGCCGAAGGCACAGCAGTTGTGTCGGAAGGATCGGGCCGCCCCGCCAACATCGATGACCTCCTGAAGCAGCCCGAGCCCCGCCCCTCCGCGCCGGCGCAGGACGCTGCTCCGCGGGAGGCCGCATCCGCGCCGGCCCCAAAAGCTGCGGTCGTGCCGGAGCCGGCCGCGCCCGCAGGCCCGTTCCAGGTCCAGGTCGGCGCCTACCAGACGCCGGGCGAGGCCGAGCGCCAGCTTGCCTTGGTCCGGGAGCGCGCCGGGTCGCTGCTGGGCCGCCACACTCCGCACATGAGCCAGGTCAAGCGTGGCGACAAGGTCTACTTCCGCGCCCGCTATGTCGGCTTCGACGGCCGCTCCGCCGCCGACAACGCCTGCAGCGAGCTCAAGCGGCTGGAGATCGCCTGCCTGGTGATGCGGGCGGAATGAACGGGTGAGATGGTGAGTGGTGAGGTGGTGAGTGTCGGTGGGCGCCAATACGAGGAGGTAAGACAGTGCCCAAAGGCGATGCCATTAAGTCCTAAAAGGACTTGAACGTGTGGATGATGGCCATGTCCCTCGCCGAGAATTGCTACCGAGTCACAAAGGGTTTCCCGCGCGAGGAGATCTATGGGATGACGGCCCAGATCCGGAGGGCCTCAGCTTCAATCCCTGCGAACATTGCCGACGGCTATGGCCGCGATCAAACCGGTAGGTTCAGCCAGTTCCTCAGAATCGCGCTGCTGCGCAGCACCCCGCTCTCGGGCCTCTTGGACGAATGCGAGAGCATCAGCAGAATGCTTCGGTCTCTGATTCGCTCGTTGGAAGCCCGTACCTGAACCGCAGCTCAGACCCAAACTCACCAACTCACCACTCACCATCTCACCCAAATGATCCAGCAATGGTTGACGGTCGCCGGCATCGTGCTCGACTTCGCGGGCTTCATGCTGCTCCTGCGCGAATGGTGGCTCGCGTTCTTCAACGAGGGGCGGCAGATGCAGTTCGCTGAGCAGCTCGACCGGGCGCGAGCCATGCGCGACCTGCGCAACCGGTCGATGGGCAGCGGGCGCAATCCGTTCGAGCAGCTTGACCGCATGCAGGACGACAGCACTGTCCGCAACGCCCGCGCCGAGCACCACGCCGCGATGTCCGCCCGCCGCGGAGTGTTCCTGCTGGCGACAGCGCTCGTGGTGGCGGGGTTCCTGCTGCAGCTCGCCGGCGCCTGGCCGCTCTGAGTGCGGCCTCGGACAGGGCCTGGCGCGATCTCCGTCACGCCTCGGCGGGCGCTGCAGCTGGCTCGCTGCGGGGAGGTGGCCGCGGTGTCAGCTTGCGAGCACCTCTGTCAGGTCGACATCGAGGCCCGGCGGTTCGAGCCGGAGGCGCGCACCGGTCAAGATCTCCGTCCCAACAGCATTGGCCGCGCCGCGCTTGTGGTGGATCACCAGCGGGCGGTCGGGGTCGATGATGATGTAGTGGGCGAGGCCGGACAGGGTGAAATAGCCCTCCCGCTTGACGCCGTGGTCCCTCTTCTCGGTGCTCGGCGAGAGCACCTCCACGAGGATGACCGGGTTGAGCATCTCCCGCGTCATGCGCGACACCTTGGGGCCGCAATAGACCAGCAAGTCCGGCCGGGCCATCCTGCTGGGAGAGAGCCGGACCATGGGGCCATCGACAGCCGCGAAACACGGCAGGCGTGCGCGTGCAATGGCCTCCCGCAGTGCGACAAACATGGCGCCCTTGGCGTCCCAGTGCTGTGCGAGCTCGCCCTCCTCGAAGCCTCCGGGGCCATGCCTGACGACCACCTCGCCATCCCACAGCTCGAATTTCCCCGCCTCGCTGGGCAGCGTCTCCACCCAGGCCAGGAACTCGTCGGCAGTCATCTTGTGCTTTGGAACGGCGGTCATGACGAGGGCATACCATATGTGTGCGGTGCTGTGCAATGGTGTGAGATCCACTGGGTATCTCGAGCCGGAGGGGTCTGACACCTGCCGCTACGGGAACTGGATGAACTCGGTCGGCACCGCGGTGGTGAGCCACACCGCGCTGGCCGAGCGCACGAACTTGAAGCCGGCCGACCACATGCACCCCGCCGCTATTCGCAGCAGCACGGGACGGCCATGGCGCCGGCCCACAGAAGTGGCCGTTGCGGCGTCTGCCGAGAGGTGCACGTACTGGCGCACGCCGGGGACAAGACCCTCGGCGCGGATGGATGCAACCGACGTGACCGCAGTGCCGTGGAACAGGATCAACGGCGGCTGGCTCGGCTCAATCCCGAGATCGACGGGAACAGTGTGGCCGTGGCTGGCCCTGATGCGGCCGGCGCCGTCGCAGGCGAACAGCTGCCTGTCGTTCGTCCCCGCGACGTGCAGAACGAGGTCGCGCGTGAGCGCCATCCCGTGCGCACCGGCGCGTTCGACCAGCTCGTCGATGCGCACCCACCCCTGGGCATCGAGCGCGAGGCCGATGCTGTCGGGATCGTGCCGCAGGACGCGGCTCAGGAATCTACTGACGTCCTCGTGCTTGGCGGAAGCCGCCGGTGCCATCTCCCCTCCATTGCCCGGACACCAATTCCCCCGTGCATGCGACCACGGGCACTCCGCACTCCGGGCCCAGGTCGCGAATCTGCCCGCCGCCCAGGCCAGATTCGGCACGTACCGCAGTCTACCATCCCTGGCGGCGCGTGCTAGGCTCGGCAGGACACTCTCCTGGCCCCAAGAGAGTTTCGCCGTACGAAAGTCAGAGGGAGACGCTCCGTGGCTAGAGCCCGCAAAGTCATCGTCACCTGCGCGGTCACCGGCTCGATTCACACACCGTCGATGTCGCCACACCTGCCGATCACGGCCGAGGAGATCGCCGATGCCGCCATCGGTGCAGCGGAGGCCGGCGCGGCCGTGGTGCATCTGCACGCGCGTGACCCCAGAGACGGTCGGCCGGACCAGTCGCCCGAGGCATTCGCGCCGTTCCTCAAGGTGATCAAGCAGCGCTCCGACTGCGTGGTGAACATCACCACCGGTGGCGCGCCCACCATGACGGTGGAGGAGCGGGTGAAGCCGGCCGCCACCTTCAAGCCCGAGGTCGCCAGCCTCAACATGGGCACCATGAACTTCGGGCTCTACCCCATGCTGGAGCGCCAGAAGGCGTTCAAGCACGACTGGGAGCGGCCCTACCTCGAAGGCTCGCGCGAGCGCATGTTCAAGAACACGTTCGCCGACATCGAGTACATCCTCACCACCTGCGCCAACAACGGCACCCGCTTCGAGATCGAGTGCTACGACATCGGTCACCTCTACACGCTGCGCCATTTCGCCGACCGCGGCGTGGTCAAGCCGCCGTTCTTCATCCAGTCGGTGTTCGGCATCCTGGGCGGCATCGGCCCGCATCCGGAGGACGTGCTGCACATGAAGCGCACGGCCGACCGGCTGTTCGGCGACCAGTATCACTGGAGCGTGCTGGGCGCGGGGCGGAACCAGATGGCGATCGCGGCCCAGGCCGCGGCCATGGGCGGCAACGTGCGCGTCGGCATGGAGGACTCGCTGTGGATCGGCCCCGGCCAGCTCGCCAGGTCCAACGCCGAGCAGGTGAGGAAGGTGCGCCAGATCGTCGAGGGCCTGGGGCTGGAGCTGGCGACGCCGGACGAGGCACGCGAGATCCTGGCGCTCAAGGGCGGCGACAAGGTGGGGTTCTGAGGTCTCCCTCTCTCCGTTCGCGCCGAAGTGGCGCGACGGGGAGAGGGATCTTCATGGCTGCGCGATCAGATAGATCGGGCTCGACCAGGCGCGGTGGCCGTCCTCCAGGGTCACGGCCACGTAGATCGGGTTGTCGCCGGGTCGGAGCGGGATCGGGCGGGTCAGCACGACGGAGCGGTGCGGGTTGGTGTCGGGCAGGCGCGCGATGGAGAGCCTGCGGTCGAGCTTGCCGCAGTCGAGCACCGTGGGCTCGGCGCCGAGTTCGGCGAGCACGCAGTCGAGCGTCCCGTTGGCGGTCTCGATGCAGGCGCGTCCGGCGTTCCGCTCGGCCAGCGTGAACACGATGCCTACGAAATTGCCCGTTGTGATGGAGCACCAGGCGACCGTGCTCGGGTCCACGAGGCGAGGCTGCTCGTCGGGATTGAAGAAGTTGACCGGGGTGACGGCCTCGATGGCATTGCCCTCGACGCGCAAAGAGCCGTCCCAGGGCGTCTGCCGGAACCGGCCGCGGTACTCGGCCCCCTGCCAGACGACGAGAAACCGCCGTCCGGTGGGCAGCCCGTGTGCCGGCCGGATCGTCTCGATTAGCTCGGCGCCGCGGCGGATCTCGATGGCCTGGATGGGGCTCGCAGCGGCGATCTCCAGCGACAGCGTGACCTCGCCATGCGCCCCGGTGACGATGTCGCCCATGGTGGCGATGCGCGACGGCCGGCCCTGGCTGCCCGGCAGGCTGGGATCGTCCTTCCAGACGCGCGCGCCCGGCGGGAGCGCCGCCTGCACGGCGAGATGGAGGCGGCACCCCGTGGTGCCGTAGTGGTGCCGGGCGCGCATGGCGTCGAACAGCGAGTCGCGCGTCATCTCCGGGACCAGGAAGCACGTGAGCCCGCCGATGGCGCCGAACTGCGAGGCGCCCGGCATCTCCGCTCCGGGGCGGCCCTTGTGGCCGTCGCTGTTGGCGACCACCCCCACGCGGTAGCCCAGGGCAAACGCGTCGTTGAGCAGCCACTCGAACGTGCCCCAGCTCGAATGCACCTCGACGGAGCGCTCCAGCGCCACGTCGTGGGCGTAGCCGATGTCGGCGTAGCGCCCGCCGCAATGCGCCCAGCACACCGCGTCCTCCCTGTCGGCCGCCAGCGCCGCGAACAGGGCACGAGCGTCATGGCAATCGGAGGCCGCATCGGAGAGGTCCGGCGTGAGGGCGTGCGAGGACCGCCGGATGGGGCGGCCCGCCTCGCGGTAGAAGACGTTGCGGTCACCGCCCAGCGCGGTATTGCCGGACCACTCGTAGCCTGGAACGGTGATGAAGCGGCCGGGCTGGTAGAACGACCTCAGCACGGCGTCCAGCTCCTCCCAGAACGCCTGTGTGATCTGGAAGTCGTTGCCTTGGTGGCCGATGGCGTCCAGGAACGCCTGGTCGCGCGCAAAGGCGCAGTAGTCGGCAATCGAGCCGGAGCCGATGGTCTCCGCGCTCTGGGCATGCAGGTCCCCCCAGCAGGAGATCGGGCCGCCCGCCGGCGCCGCCATCACCGGGTTCGAGCGCACGATCGCTTCACCCGCCGCATCGCGCACCACCACCAAGGCTTCGCCCGGAGCGCTGAGTGCCAGGCCACCCACGCGCAGCGACGTCTCGCCCGCCGCGAAAGCAACCGTCTCCGGCAGGCCCGAGATCGGCCCCTCGGCCTGCAGGCGCAGGAGACGCTCCCCTGGCGTGCTCGGATTGCCCCAGCGGTCGTCGGCCCGCAGGCCGAGGTCGAACGCCTCGCCGACCCGGCGGAGCGTGGGCAGAACGGCATGCCACGCCTCCGGCGGCCCGGCCACGATGGCGAACGTCGGCTGGTCGGCAACGGGAACGAAGGCGCCGGTGGCGATGGGATCGGCAAGAACGAGAAACTGGTGGAACGGGTCCACGAAGGTCTGCAGCCGGAACCCCGGCGAGCCGCCGCGGGGATCGCCGAAGCGCAGGGTGATGGTGTCGCCCTCGCGCATGTAGCCGCGCGCCACGCGCACAACGATGGTTCGGTCCCAGGGCCGGGTGTTCAATTTGTAGTCGTAGCGCAGATCGAGCCTCGCGCCGTTGCTGGCCTCGACGGAGACGAAGTTGGGCGCCGCGGGCTTGTCGAATTGCGGCGGCCCGCCGTCGGTGGCGAAGCGGAAGCACACGCGGATGGCCCCGGTGTCGTCGATGCCGAAGCGGCCGGCCGTGTAGGTCAGGGTCAGGCGCGCGTAGCTGCCCGCAACGAACGGGCCGGGCGGATCGATCGAGACGGAGCCGGCGAGCCGCGGATCGATGAACGCCGGCGGGAGCCAGTTCTCCAGCGGCCGCGTCGGTGTGTGTGGCATTTGTCTTTTGCCTCGCATTGTTGCATGCCGCCGACGGCGGAAGTTGGACCGGGCGCACCACACATCGGGCGGGTGGAGCGAACGTGGCGGTACGGAGACCTTGCCGGGGCCGTGGTTGGCCGTTAAGTACCTGTTAGGGAAGGTAGCAATGCGCATGGTCCGAGCCGCCGCGGATGCTGCGGGCCGGGCGCAGTGGCTTGCTCACCTGAGACTATTGCCTCGCCTGTTCGCCCGTGCAGAGCAGTTTGAGCATGGCCACGATGCAAGGCATCGCAACCGGCCCGGCTCAAGCTTTGCGCCAAGGCCGATGTCGCATGCCATCGGACGGCTGGAGGATCGGGGAGATCCACGAAGTTTGCGTTCTCGGTCGAGAGCCGGGCCGCACCACTGTTGGAGGCTGATCGATGGGAAAGAGAGTTTGGGTGGCGGCGGTCGCATTGCTGCTCTCCGGTGTCGGTGCCGCAGCGGAGGATGCCTACCCCAACAGGCCGATCACCGTGATCGTGCCGTTCGCCGCCGGAGGTCCCACGGACGTGGTGACCCGCCTTGTCGGCGAGCATATGTCGCGCACCCTCGGCCAGCAGCTCGTAGTGGAGAATGTCGGCGGCGCCGGCGGCAGCACGGGCATGACGCGCGCCGCCCAGGCGGAGCCCGACGGCTACACCATTGCGGTTGGCAACATGGGCACCCAATCCGCCGCGCCCGCCCTCTATGCCAATCTGAAGTATGACCCGGCAACCAGCTTCGCCCAGGTCGGCATCGTCAATTACACACCCCAGGCGATCGTGGCCAAGAAGGACACGGCGGCCCAGGATCTGAAGAGCTTCCTCGACTACCTCAAGGCCAACCACGCGAAGCTGAGCTACGGCCACGCGGGCGTCGGCTCGATCTCCTACGTATCCGGGACGGTGTTCAACGCCAAATTCGGCTTCAAGCCCGGCCTGGTGGCCTATCGTGGCACTGCGCCCGCCCTCACGGATCTGGTGGCCGGCCAGATCGACTACATGGTCGACCAGTCGCTGAATGTGATCCCCCAGATCCAGGCCGGCACCATCAAGGCATATGCGGTGGCCGCGCCTGAGCGGCTGGAGAGCCTGCCCGACGTGCCGACCACCAGGGAAGCCGGCGTCGACTTCATCTTCAGCGCCTGGAACGCCATGGTCGCTCCAAAAGGCACGCCGGCCCCCATCGTCGACAAGCTGGTGGCAGCGCTCGACAAGGCTCTCGACGACCCGGCCGTGAAGAAGCGCTACGCCGAGCTCGGCAGCACGGCGCCGAAGCCCGAGGATCGCGGCCCGGCCGGCCTGCAGAAGCTGGTGGAGAGCGAGGTGGCCCGCATCACGCCCGTGCTGAAGGAGGCTCTTGCGTCTGCGGCACCGGCGGCGACAAAGTAGCCCGGTCTTTCCATCCCATCGCGGGGGACCGGGCTTGCGACTGACGGACGACGAGAAGGCGATCCTGGCGGGGGAGGCCGGCCCCGCCCGGCAGTGGGCCATCCGCCACCAGATGGCGGTCGGGCAGTTCTTCGATGCGCCCGACTTCGTGCCTGTCGGCCAGGCTCACATCATGGCCGACACCGAGAGCCTGGGCGAGGCCGGCGTCGCCTGGCTGGAGGAGCTGGCGGCGCTGCGCGCGCCGGAGCGGCGCGTGCGCGTGCCCACCATCACCGATCCGCGCGGGCTCGATCCCGGCTCCTACAAGCGGCTGAGGCAAACCGACGCCATGGCTGCCATCGAGGCGCGCGCCATCGCCGCCTTCGAGGCGCTTGGCGTGCTGATGACCAACACCTGCATCAACTATCAGACCGTGCTGCCGCCGGTGCGTGGCGAGCACCTGGCGATGGGCGATACGGGCGTCGTCATCTACTCAAACAGCGTGCAGGGCGCGCGCAGCAACTTCGAGGGTGGCCCCTCGGCGCTGGCCGCGGGGCTGACGGGGCGCACGCCGCGCTACGGCTATCACCTGGATGGACACCGCGTCGGCACCCGGCACTTCCAGGTGCGGCAACGCCCGCGCGACCTGGCCGACTGGGGCGCGCTTGGCGGCATCGTCGGCAAGGCCACCAACAGCTACTGGGAGGTGCCCGTTGTGGGCGGCGTCGAGGGCTGGGTCGAGGGGCCGCCCAACTCCGACGAGCTCAAGCACTTCGGCGCGGCGCTGGCGAGCTTCGGCTCGGTCGCCATGTTCCACATGCCGGGCGTGACGCCGGAGGCGCCGACGCCGGCCGATGCGTTTGCCGGCCGGCCGGCGCCGCAGGCGGTCTCCATCGGCGCGGGCGACTTCGAGGCCTTCTATGCGGGCTATGCGGCGGCGGGAGACAAGGTGGACGTGGTGGTGTTCGCCGCCCCGCAGCTGTCGCTGATCGAGATGCAGCAGCTTGCCGGGCTCATCGACGGCCGGCACATCCATCCCGAGACCTCGCTCGTCGTCACAACCTCGCCGGAGATCAAGTTCGCGGCCGACCGCATGGGGCTCACGGCGCGCATCGAGACGGCGGGCGGCATCGTCGCCGCGGGCGTGTGCTTCTACCAGAGCTATGCGCGCGAGATGGCTGAGGCCAACGGCTGGCAGCGCCTGCTGACCAACTCGGCCAAGCTCGTCAACATCATCGCGGGCTACGGCTACAAGCCGACCCTGGCGAGCATGGAGCGCTGCATCGACAGTGCGGTGGCCGGAAAGATCGTGTGATGCCGATCGTGCTCAAGTGCCATCGGGGCCTCGGGCCCGCGGTCACCGGCACCGCGCTGGTGGCCCAGGACAACTTCTCCGCCCGCTACGATCTCGACCGGCTCAAGGGGACGTTCTCGCGCCCCGCTCACAAGCTCTGCGGCCAGAGCTACGTCGGCCGCATCCTGGTGCTGCAGACGGCCAAGGGCGGCGTCGCCTCGGCCTGGATGCTGCGGGAGATGGCGGCGCGCGGGCTGGCGCCGAAGGCCATCGTCTTCGACCGCACCAACACTATCCTGGCGCAGGGTGCCGCGTTCGCCGAGGTGGCCATCGTGGACCGCTTCGAGGCCGGCGACCCCACCACGCTGATCCGCACCGGCGACGAGGTGCGGATCGAGCCGGACGCGGGCCTCGTCACGATCCTCAACCGCGACTGACGCGGCGCAGGCTAGCGGGCCGACTGCCGCCTGTTACGGGCGCGCGTGCGGGCCGCCTTGCGTGCGGCTGCGGACCGTCCTGCGAAGCCCTTCGTGCGGGCGGCTTTGCGTGCTGCGGCGGAGCGGTCGCGTGGGCTGCGCCGCGAAGCCGCGCTCGATGCCTGCCGCGACAGGGCGGTACGCGAGGCCGCCCTCCGGGGCTCCTTCTTGAGCACCTGCGATACGGCGCGCGACACGCGCGGCCGGCGCCGCGTCGTGCGCTTGCCCTGGCCGGCGGCGTAGGCGTACGCCGCGCTCTTGCGCGTGGCCGGCTTGGCCTTGCCGCGTCCGGGTGGCGGCAGGTTGACGCCGGCGCGCCTGGCCTTGGACAGGCCGATAGCGACGACCTGCCTCGACGAGCGCGCGTCGTGCTTGCCGCGCCGGATCTTGCGGACCTCCTCGCGCACGAACTCGCCGGCCTGCGTCGTGGGCGCCTTGCCGGCGCGCTTGGCCTGGCGCGCCTTCGCGATGGTTCGCTTCTGGGGCATGATTACCTCCTGCAACGGCGCATCGGGCGCGGTCTCCCTTGCGCGCCTCGCCGCGAATGATGTCCTGCTCGTACCTCTGGGAAACGCACAAGGTCAGGCCTTTGATCCTTCGGAGCCCGCGGATCCGCGCCGGCGGACGGGCCAAGCCTCGCGGTGCGGCATGGGAGCACCGACAACGCAATGTCCGCCGCCATCACCCCTCGCCGTCCGCTGGCGGCGAGGTCCTGCACTCGTCCTGCCCGTTGGTGCCGCCGGCGACAGGCTGGCCGCCACCCAGGATGCCTTGTACGCGCATCAGCAGGTCCCCCGAGGCTGCGAGCACCCCGCCGATCGCCTCGATGAGGCGCTGCAGGTTGGAGTTCGCCTTGCGTGCGCCCTCCTCAAGGCTGTCTTGGTCGGAGGCGTCGTCGTTGGTCACCGGTGATCCCCGTCGCGGCGTGTTGATCGTCCCCCTTGCGGCCCCGCATCTCCCTCGTCCCTCGACGCCCTCGTCGATGACGCCGCCGCTCAGCGCTTGCGCTTCCAACGACGTCGGGGCCGTGCGGTTCCGTTAACCCACGGATATTGTTTGTGGACCGGGTTTGTGGCCGGGGGTTTTGTGGAATCGGCCCAGGGCGGCCGGGCCCAGCCGCCGTTCGTGGCGTCGTGTCCCAGGGCAGGGTGCGGAAGGCCCGCGCGGGCAGTCCAGATCCTGGACTGGCGGCCATCCACCACCCATGAGGTAGTCTCATGGACGGTCTGAAAAAATCTCGCGCCAACGGCGCCGATGAGAACTGGGAAAGCGTGGGCCAAGCGGTTAAATGACTGCCGACAATGACTGCCGACACCGGCGCCTTCCCCCAGCATGAAAGCGATTCCGCAATGCAGAAGCATGTGGCGACCCGCGCCCCGCAGCCGCTCTGGGTCGTTATCCTCTCCGCCGGCCTGATCGTGGGCGTCGCCATGGGCCTGCGCCAGGTGATGGGCCTCTATCTGCCGCCGATGACCGCGGCGCTCGGCATTGGCGTCGAGCCGTTCTCCACCGCCATGGCCGTCGCCAACCTGATCTGGGGGATCGGTGCGGTATTCGCCGGCATGGTCGCCGATCGCTATGGCGCCGGTCGCGTGGTCGTGGGTGGCACGCTCGCCACGGCCGCCGGACTCTACGTCATGTACGCCGCCCGCTCACCCTTCGACCTGATGCTGAGCGGCGTGCTGCTGGGGATCGGCGTCAGCGGCACGGGCCTCACCGCGCTGGTCGGCGCCGCCGGGCGCGCCGCGCCGCCCGAGCAGCGCACCGCGGCCATCGCCGCGCTCGGCATGGCGGGGGGCATCGGCGGCTTCGTCGCCTTCCCCTACACGCACCTGCTCATGGACCTGGCGGGCTGGCAGACCAGCCTGCTGGTCCTGACGGCAACGATCCTCATCGTGCTGCCGCTCGCCTGGCCGCTGAGCGGCAATCCGACGGCATCGGGGCCGGCCGATGACCAGACGCTGGCGCAGGCCTTCAAGGAGGCGTTCACGCACCGGAGCTATCTGCTGCTCAACATGGGCTTCTTCGTGTGCGGCTTCCACGTGGCCTTCTACGGCGTGCACCTGCCGCGCTTCGTGGCCGACCATGGCCTCGATCCCAGCGTCGGGGTATGGGCGCTGACATGCGTGGGGCTGGCGAACCTGGTCGGCACCTACATCGCGGGGCAGTCGCCCCGCTTCATCGAGAAGCGCCTGGGGCTGAGCCTGATCTACTTCGGGCGCTGCTTCGTGTTCCTGGGGCTCCTGTTCCTGCCCATCACCGGCGTGACGGTGATCGTCCTCAGCATCGTCCTCGGGGTGCTCTGGCTGTCGACGGTGCCGCTCACCTCGGGTCTGGTCTCGACCTTCTTCGGCACGCGCTGGATGTCGATGCTGTTCGGCGTGGTGTTTCTCTCCCACCAGCTGGGCTCGTTCTGCGGCCTGGTGCTGGCGGGCT
>DATMZP010000244.1:0-7338 GCA_035573595.1 Hyphomicrobiaceae bacterium | reverse complement strand
CTCCACGCCGTTGGGGTCCAGGTGCTGCCGGCGCATGAACTCCAGGTCGGAGCCGGGCGGGCCGCCGCCGGGCGGCCAGGCGTCGCCGCGCGAGATGGCCGGCGCCATGCGCGGATAGCCGATGGTGTCGGAGTACATCTCGCGCGACAGATTGCCGAACACTGCCGAATGGCGCTGCCAGCGCTGGGGCAGGAACTGCCGCACCTCGTCGGCCGAGCGCGGATTGGGATGGATGTCGCAATCGACGATGGTGAGGCGCTGGACCGCCTCGGCGCGGGGCTCGCGAACGGCAACGTTCATGGCGCAATCTCCCGGACTGATTGCTGCTGGCGCAGGCGAGGATAGGTGGCCAGCGCGTTGCCGGCCAGCACCTTCTCCGCGACACTGCCGGCCAGGGCCTCAGGCAGCGCGTCGGTCCCCTCGAAGTGGCCGTGCGGGTAGTCGGTGGAGAACAGCAGCATGTCCTCCGAGCCCAGCTGATCGAGGACGCGCTCGAACGCCTTGGGGTCTGCGGGCGGATCGACCGGCTGCAGCGTGAGCCGCAAGTGGTGGCGCACGAGGTCGGGCGGCGCCTCCTTGACCCAGGGCACCTCGGCGCGGACGCCGCGCCAGGTCTTGTTGGCGCGCCACATGAAGGCTGGCAGCCAGGTGAACCCGGACTCGATGAACACCACCTTCAGCTCCGGGAACTTTGCGAACGCGCCTTCGGTGACGAAGCTGAGGAGCTGCGTCTCGAACGCGGCCGACTGGGCGATATAGTCCTCCATGAAGTAGGAGGGCCAGCCGATGGTGGTGGGTGGATGGCGATAGCCGCTGCCGGCGTGCACGCCGATGGGCAGCCCGTGCTTCACCGCGGCCTCGTAGATGGGCCAGAATCGACGCCGGCCGAGCGGCATCTCGCCCATGGCGTAGAAGAGCACCTGCACGAAGCGCGGGTCGGCCGAGCAGCGCTCGATCTCCTCCACGGCCATGCCCGGACTTTCGAGCGGGATCAGGATGGAGGCGCGCAGGCGCGGGTCGCGGTCCAAGAGCTCGCGGGCGATCCACTGGTTGATGGCCGAGCAGAAGGCCGCCGCCATGTCCTCGCTGTGGAGGAGCTGGCCGCCGTGCAGCACGTTGCAGATGGCGAATTGCGAGCTGAACGCGTCGAGCGCCTGCCGCTGCAGGAGGCCCAGATCGCTGCCCGGCAGGCCGCTCGCCGGACGCCAGTCGGGCCGCACGGTCGCCGGTGCGCCGGTGGGGTAGCTGGTGAGGCTGAGCGCGAGCTTGTCGATGCCGCGCAGGACGATCATCTCGCGCCAGAGCTCGTCGAAGTAGGGCAGCAACGCGCGGATGCCCGGCACCGCAGGATGGATGTCGCAGTCGATGGGCGCGACAGCGAAGGGAGCGCCCGCGGCACGTACGCCGGCCGCCGCAGCGGCGTTGTCGCCGGTCATCCGGACCCTTGTCGTCTTGGCGCAGCTCACGTTTGCCCGCTGGAGCTTGAGGGCCGGCGCCAGGAATTGAGTTGCGTGTTGCAAAACGGGTAAGCTCGGATCATTGATGTGTCAACAACGGCGCCGCGTCGGCGGGAACGCGGCGAGTGCATCGGAGGTTGCCCACAAGCCCATGCGCATTGTTCTTTGGGCAACTTTCGCCAAGCCGGAGCTGACCGCGCGGCTGGGGGCGGTCCTGGGCGGGGGCCTCGCGGTGGTCGCCGATGCCGCGGAGCTGGACGCCGCGGTCGGCGAGGCGGAGGCGCTGCTGTGCCCGGATTTCCTATACGGCGCCGAGGTGGCAGAGACAATGCGGACGCGGGCGAAGCGGCTGCGCTGGCTGCAGCTGCTCACCCAGGGCTTCGAGAACGCCCAGGCCCACGGTGTGCCGGCCGGAGTGATCGTCACCAACGCGGGCGAGGCCTATTCGCCGGCCGTGGCCATGCATGCGGTGGCGCTGATGCTGGCCGTGCAGCGGCGCTTCCCGCCGATGCTGGCCAACCAGCTCAAGGGCGAGTGGAACCGGACCATGGGCCTCGCCATGACCTCGCCGGCGGGCGGGACGGTGGCGATTCTCGGCTTCGGCAGCATCGGGCAGGAGATCGCCCGGCTGGTGCGGGCCTTCGGCGCCCGGGTGGTTGCGCTGACGCGCAGCGCCAAGCCGCACGCTCTGGCCGACGAGTCGCTGCCCATCGCGCAGCTGCGCCAGGTGCTGCCGCGCGCCGACGCCATCGTGCTGGCGCTGCCGCTCGGCGGCTCGACCAGGCACCTGATCGGCGCCAGGGAATTTGCGCTCTGCCGCAGGACGGCGGTGCTGGTGAACATCTCGCGCGGCGGCATTGTCGATACGGCCGCACTGGTGGAGGCGCTGCAGAGCGGCGCCATCGCCGGCGCGGGGCTCGATGTGACGGACCCGGAGCCGCTGCCGGCCGGCCATGCCCTGTGGGCCGCGCCGAACCTCCTGATCTCGCCGCATCTGGCGGGCGCCGCCGGCAAGGCCGGCTTCGACCGGCTGGCGGAGGTGGCGGCCCGGAATGTGCGGCGATTCCTGGCCGGCGAGCCGCTGGCGCACGTCGTTGCGCTCTGAGCCGAGCCGAGGGAGCAAGGCCATGCGCATCGCCAGGATCGAGGACCTGCACGCGGACGGCGGCTGGCGCACGGCGTCGTTCCTGAAGCTCACCACGGACGAGGGCCTCGTCGGCTGGGCGGAATACTACGAGGGCTTCGGCGCCGGCGGCGTCAGCGACCTGATCCGGCGCTTCGCGCAGGTGGTGAGGGGCATGGACCCGCGCGATGTGGGCCGCATCAGCACCTCGCTGCACGCCATCTCGCGCATGGCCACCGGCGGCATGAACCACCAGGCCATCGCGGCCATCGAGAACGCCTGCCTTGATGTCAAGGCCAAGGCGCTGGGCGTCCCAGTCTATGCCCTGTTCGGCGGCGCCATGCGCGACCGGCTCGATCTGTACTGGTCGCATTGCGGCAGCTTCCGTGTGTGGCAGCGCGACTTCTTCGAGAAGGAGCTCGGCTTGCCACCCATCCGCACGCTCGACGACCTCAAGGAGCTGGGACGCGAGGCTGTGCGGCGCGGCTACAAGGCGCTGAAGACCAACCCGCTCCAGATCGGGGAAGGCGCCCAGCCCTTCAACTCGGGCTTCCGCATCGTGCCAGGCTTCCTGGATCGCAAGACGGACGCGCGCTGGATCGGCCAGATCGGCGACGTGCTCGCGGCCTTCCGCGAGGGCGCCGGGCCGGACATGGGGCTGATGCTCGACCTCAACTTCAGCCAGCGCACCGACGGGATCCTGCGGATCGCCGAGGCGGTGGAGCCGTTCAGGCTGGTTTGGCTGGAGGTGGATATCCACGACGCCGAGGCCCTCGCCCTGGTGCGGCGCTCCACCCGCACGCCCATCGCCTCGCTGGAGTCGCTCTACGGCCTCAAGCAATACCGGCCGTTCCTGCAGCAGTACGCGGTGGATGTGGCGGTGGTGGATGTGCCCTGGAACGGGCTGTGGGAGTCGATCCGCATCGCCACGCTGGCCGACGCCTTCGAGGTGGACGTGGCGCCGCACAACTACTACGGCGACCTGGCGACCCTGATGAGCGCGCATTTCTGCGCCGCGGTGCCCAATTTCCGCATCATGGAGTACGAGGTGGACGACGTGCCCTGGCGGGGCGAATTGGTCACGCATCCGCCGGTGGTGGAGAACGGCCAGCTGCTGGTGCCGACGCGGCCGGGCTGGGGCGCCGACGTGAACGAGGAGGCGGTGCGCGCCCGGCCGCCGCGGCGGATGGAATGATTTTCGGGAACGTCGAAGGGGTCGGACCCTCGCCTCGACCGCCTCGGCTTCTCCAATGCACTGGTGGCGAGGGGTCTGACCCCTGTGTTGGCGCGTGTCGCCTTGGGCTGGTAACATCGAGCCGAGGCCGCCGCCGCGTGACAAAAGGAGCTGCGGCCTAACGAACGAACTCGCATCGGGAGAGAGACCTTGCCCGCCAACGTCAGGGCCATCGACTGCGACATCCACCCAGACCTGCCGGGCATCAAACCGCTGCTGCCCTATTTGGACGATTTCTGGCGCGACTCCATTCCCGATCGCGGCATCGAGTCCCTCGACACCATCAACTACCCGCCCGGCGCGCCGCTCACCGCGCGGACCGACTGGCGCGGCCAGAGCGGGCGCGGCGGCAGCGATCTCGCCGCCCTGCAGGCGCAGGCCCTGGACCGCTGGCAGTCGAGCTACGCCATCTGCAACTGCCTGGCCGGGGTGCAGCTTGTCTTCAACGAGGACATGGCGCGTGCCCTGGCGCGGGCGGTGAACGACTGGATCGCCAAGGAGTGGCTCGACCGCGATCCGCGCCTGCGCGCCTCCATCGTGGTGCCGACCATGAATGTCGCGTTCGCCGTGGAGGAGATCGAGCGCTGCGCCGCCGACCGCCGCTTCGTGCAGGTGCTGATGCTGGCCATGGACGAGGTGCCGCTGGGCCGCCGCAGCCTGTGGCCGATCTATGCCGCCGCCGAGAAGCACGGGCTCCCCATCGGCATCCACGCCGGCAGCGCCTACAAGCATCCACCGACGTCGCTCGGCTGGAACACCTACTACATCGAGGATTACGCCAGCCAGTCGCAGGGGTTCCAGTCGCAGGTGGCTAGCCTGATCTGCGAGGGCGTATTCGCCAAGCATCCGAATCTCAAGGTGGTGCTGATCGAGTCGGGCGTCACCTGGGTGCCGGCGTTCCTGTGGCGGCTGTCCAAATTCTGGCGCGGCTGCCGCAGCGAGGTGCCGTGGGTCGACCGCGCCCCGACCGAGATCTTCCGCCAGCACTTCCGACTGACCATCCAGCCGCTCGACGCGCCCGACGCCCCGGAGGTGGTGAGCCGCTTCGTCAATCACCTGAAGTCCGACGAGATCCTGCTCTATTCCTCCGACTACCCGCACTGGCAGTTCGACGGCGACGACGTGATGCCGCCGGGACTGCCGGAGGCGCTGAGGCAGAAGATCATGGTGGACAATCCGCTCTCGACCTACATCCGCCTGCAGGAGGTCGCGCAATGAACGTCGCCGCCCAAGCCTTGCATCGCCAGCAGCAGGTCAACCTCGGCCTTGTCGATCTCGATATCCACCCGCGCGTCAAGGCCATCACCGACCTGAAGCCCTACATGGCCTCGCGCTGGTGGGAGTATCTGCAGACCTACGGCATCCGCCGCCGGCACGGCTTCGCCAAGGGCCACCCCTACCCGAAGATGCAGCCCGGCGACGGCATGCGGCGGGATTCCTGGCCGCCGAACGGCCTGATGCCCGGCGCAGACCTCGACTTCATGCGCGCGCAGTATCTCGACCCCTATGGCGTCGAGATCGGCATCATGAACCCGCTGGGGCCGTCGGGGCAGGGCGAGCAGAACCGCGGGCTGTCCGCGGCGCTGGCCTCCGCCACCAACGACTGGCAGCTGGAGGACTGGGTGCGGCCGGAGCCGCGACTCAAGGCGTCCATCGTGGTGCCCTACGAGGACGGCGAGGCCTCGCGCGCCGAGATCGACAAACGCGCCGGCGACCCGCGCTTTGCGCACGTGCTGCTGCTGTCGCGCACGGCCGAGGCGCTGGGGCGCCCACGCTACTGGCCGATCTACGAGGCGGCCGTGGAGCACGGGCTGCCTGTGGGCATCCACGTGTTCGGCTACTCGGGCACCCCGATCAGCAACAGCGGCTGGCCCTCGTTCTACATCGAGGAGATGACGGAGCACGCGACCGCCTGCTCGGCGCTCCTCAGCTCCATGATCATGGAAGGCGTGTTTGAGCGCCTGCCCGACCTCAAGATCGTCATGATCGAGGCCGGCTTCGCCTGGCTGCCGTCGCTCGGGTGGCGGCTCGACAAGGTCTGGAAGCGGCTGAAGAGCGAGGTGCCGCACCTCAAGATGGCGCCGTCGGAGTACCTCAAGCGCAACGTGTGGGCCTCCACCCAGCCCATGGAGGAGCCGGAGGAGCCGCGCCACCTGCTCGACATCCTGGAGTGGACGGGGTGGGACCGCATTCTCTACGCCAGCGACTATCCGCACTGGGACTTCGACGACCCCGTCGTCGCGATTCCCTCGTTCCTAGGGGCGGAGCGGCGGCGGATGATCTACTCGGAGAACGCGCGCGCTCTCTACGGCTGGACGGCGAGCGCCGCGGAGGCGGCGGAATGATCGGCAAGGCCTTGGCGTGACGATTGCAGCGGAACAGCCGGCGGCATTGGCGAGGGGAGGAGCAGGCGGTCGGGCAGGCGGCATCCTCGCTGCGCTGGCCGGGCGCAACCTCGGCCGTCATATGGGCGTGCTTGCCCTGATCGCGGTGCTCGGGTTCCTGACGGTCTACCCGGTGTCGATGCTGCTCTACGGCAGCCTGCACTCGACGCCGCCGGGCACGGCCGGCGAGTTCAGTCTCCACGGCTACCGGGCGATCCTGACCGCTCAGAACCTCGGCGTGCTCCTCAACACCGTGGCGATCTCGCTTGCCAAGACTGTCCCGTCGCTCCTCACCGCCATCCTGCTGGCCTGGATCGTGGCGCGCACCGACACGCCGGCGCGGCGCACGCTGGAGATCCTGATCACGCTGCCGTTCTTCATCCCGCCGCTTCTCACGGCCATGGCCTGGGGCATGCTGGGCAACCCGCAGGTGGGCGCGCTCAACCTGGCGTGGAAGTGGCTCACAGGCTCGGAGGGCCACATCGTCAACGTCTATTCCTGGGGCGGCGTGGTCTGGCACATGATGCAGTATTCCACGCCGTTCCTGTTCCTGTTCATCGTCGATGCCTTCCGCGCCATGGACCCGGCGCTGGAAGAATCGAGCCGCATGTGCGGCGCCTCGCGCTGGACCACCTTCCGCCGCATCACGCTGATGCTGATGCTGCCGGTGATCGCCAGCTCGTTCCTGCTGAGCTTCATCCGCGGCATCGAGTCGTTTGAGTCGCCGCTGTTCTTCGGCACGCCGGCCGGCATCACCGTTTTCACGACCGAGCTCTACAATGCGATCAATCACCGGGCGAACCCCGACTACCAGTATGCGACGGCGCTCAGCTTCGCCGTGCTCGGGCTCATGCTTCTGCTCGTGATCTGGCAGTGGCGGCTGCTGCACGGCCGCTCGTTCCATACGGTGACGGGGAAAGGGTACGCGCCCAATGTCACGAGGCTCGGGGCCTGGCGCTGGGTCACTTTTGCGTTCTGCGTCTTCTTCTTCGTCATCGCGGTGGTGCTGCCGGTGGGCCAGCTGCTGCTTGGCTCGTTCTTCCGGTTCTTCGGCTTCTACACGTGGGACATGCTGACCTTGGAGAACTACACCAAGGTGTTCCAGAACGGCGAGCTGCAGCGCGCGGTGTGGAACACGCT
>DATMZP010000243.1:0-3033 GCA_035573595.1 Hyphomicrobiaceae bacterium | reverse complement strand
CGCTTCTTGAGGGCCAAGCCCCACCGGCGCAGATCGCTCTCGCCCTGCACCCGCGTCAGCAGTGTCGTTGCGGCCTCATAGAGCAGGGCGCGCAGCCGGGCGTCGCCGCGGCGCGAGATATGCCCGTCGTAATCGACCTCGCCTGACTGGTAGCGCCGCGGCGTCAGGCCGATCCAGGCGCCGACGGCGCGCGAGGTCGTGAAGTTCTCCGGCGCTTCGACGGCCGCCACGAAGGACGCCGCGACAATGGCGCCGACGCCGGGAATGGTCATCAAGCGGCGGCAATCCGCATTCTCGCGCACCACCGCCAGGAGCTGGCGGTCGAGATCGGCGGTTTGTGTCCGCACCGCACGCCAGTGAGTTTGCTATCGGATGACGGCCCACTTTGCTGACGGAATTTGGCCCACCCTTTTCTCGAGGTGTCCCATCCTTCCGCTGAACAAGCGGGAGAGGCGGGGTGGACAGGAGAACGAAGGTGGAGCTATTCGAGCAGTTGCGTCGCGAGTATGAATTCGGGGTCGGCACGATCAAGGGTGTCGCCCGGAAGTTTGGTGTTCACCGCCGTCTCGTGCGTCAGGCGGTGAACAGCGCGCTTCCTCCGGTTCGCACATACCGCCAACGATCCAGGCCGGTGCTGGCAGCGGTCGAAGGGTTCATCGACGGCATTCTGGAGGCGGACCGGCAGGCTCCGCGCAAGCAGCGGCATACGGCGCGTCGGATTTATCGCCGCATCCTGGCGGAGATGCCGGGCCACCCGGTCGCGGAATCGACGGTCCGCAATTACGTTCGCGACCGGAAACGCGCACTTGGGCTGCTGATCCAGGAAATCTACGTGGCGCAATCCTACAGCTGGGGCGGTGAAGCCCAGGTCGACTGGTACGAAGCCTACGCCGAACTGGCCGGGGATCTGACCAAGCTTCAGGTATTCTGCATGCGCTCGATGGCGAGTGGCGGTGCGTTCCACCGGGCCTACCGGAGCGCCACCCAGCAAGCCTTTCTGGAAGGGCACGAACTGGCCTTCCGGCACTTTGGCGGCGTCTTCAGGCTGCTGCGCTACGACAATCTCACCAGTGCGGTGCGCAAGGTGCTGCGCGGGCGGCTGCGCGAGGAAACCGAGCGTTTCATCGCCTTGCGCTCGCACTGGCACTTCGAGGCGGACTTCTGCACGCCCGGTGCCGGCCACGAGAAAGGGGGCGTGGAGGGGGAGAACGGCTACTTCCGGCGCAATCACTGGGTTCCGGTTCCCAAGGCGGCCAGTCTTGAAGTGTTGAACGATCTGCTGCTGATGGGGTGCCGGGAGGATGAACGGCGGCTGATCGACGGACGCACCCAACTGGTCGGGCAAGCCATGGCCGAGGAGCGCGATCATCTGCTGGCCCTGCCGGAGGAAGGGTTCGATCTGGCCGAGATCAGCTTTCCGATCGTCGATGGCGGCGGCTGCGTCAGGATCAGGACCAACACCTATTCGACGCCGGTCGGGCCCGGGACCCCGGTGCAGGTGAAAGTCTATCCGGCCCATCTGGAGGTCTGGCATGACGGCCGGTGTGTCGCCCGTCACGAACGATGCTATTCCCGACGCCAGCAGATCCTGGACCTGGAGCACTATCTCGATGTGCTCGAGCGCAAACCCGGCGCCCTGGCAGGATCCACGGCACTGGAGCAGTGGCGGCGGGCGGGACGGTGGCCCGCCAGCTTCGATGCGCTGTGGCAACGGCTGATTGAGCGCCAGGGCCGCCAGCCCGGCACGCGGGCCATGATCGCGGTCATCCAGCTCGGCAAGGAGTTCGGGCACGACGCGGTGCGTCAGGCCGTGGACAGCGCCCTGAAGCTGGGATGTTCGGACGGTGCGGCGATCCGCTACCTGCTGACCTGCGCCGGGCAGCGGCGTCCGGTGCTGGAGGTGGCCGAGGTCGGCGGTCTGACACGCTACGACCTGCCATGCCTGAAGGGATATGACCGGCTGCTCGACCAGGATCAGGAGGTGGCGCCATGACCCGGACAAAGACGCCATCGCCCTCCGCCTCCCTTCACGAGCAGACGGTCCGGCAGCATTGCCGCGCCCTGAAGATGCCGACGGTTGCCGGGCAGTTCGAGATGCTGGCCCAGGCGGCCATCCGGGAGGGCCATGGCCACGTGCAGTATCTCGATGCGCTGCTGACGGCCGAGATCGAGGAGCGCGAGCGCAAGGGCGTGGTGCGTCGGATCCAGGAAGCCCGTCTGCCCCGGGTCAAGACCTTGGCCGAGTTCGACTTCAAGCAATCCTCGGTGTCGGCGGCGCGGATCGCCGACCTTGCCGCGGGCGGCTATATCGGGCGGGCGGAGCCGGTGGTGCTGATCGGCGAAGCGGGCACCGGCAAGACCCATCTGGCGCTGGGCTTGTGCGTGGCGGCGTGTCAGCAGCGGCGGCGGGTTCGCTTCACCAGTGCCGCGGCGCTGGTCAACGAGCTTGTGGAGGCCCGCGCCGCCAGTCAGTTGAGCCGGGCGCTGGGCCGCTGGGAGCGGGTCGATCTGATCTGCATCGATGAAGTGGGTTACGTGCCTTTGATGGAGATGGGCGCGGAATTGATGTTCCAGGTCATTGCCGATCGGGCGGAAAAGACGGCTTTGATCGTGACGACGAACCTGCCCTTCTCGGAATGGGGGCAGGTGTTTCCCAACCCCCGGCTGTGCGGCGCCGTGCTCGATCGGGTCACCGACCAGGCCCACATCATCGAAACCGGCGGTGAATCCTACCGCTTCAAGCGCAGTCTGGCAAAGCGAGGGGCGGCCTCATGAGCGGAGTGTTGCTCCGCGACACGGCCTCCGCGCCGCCTTCTGCACGGCCCCAAGAGGCCGTGCGGGCTGGCTCGGCCGGGCGGCATCAGTTATGAGCAGCCATTGAAGCCAAGGGGAGCCAACATTGGTCAGCAAAGTGGGCCGTAGTTCATTGACATAAGCACCCGGAGCCGGCGCAGAACATCGATGGTGTGCTCGCCGTTGGCGCGGGCATAGGGCCAGAGCCGCACTTGGCCTTCGTTGTAGAGATAAAGGCCG
>DATMZP010000242.1:0-9794 GCA_035573595.1 Hyphomicrobiaceae bacterium | reverse complement strand
TGGCCGGCATCGGTCGTTTACGGTGCTACGAAAACCTTGTACCAAGGAGGAACTCGCCGCAGCCATCGACACGGCACCACAATGATGGATAGCCCTGAAGCGACGCGACAGACCCAGGGACGGATCGTGTACGTCGTCGAGGACGACGACGAGATCGGCCGTCTGGTCTGCGCGACCCTGGACGAGCATGGCTTTCGGTCGGAGCACTTCCTGACAGGTGCGAACTTCTTGCAGGTGCTGAAAAGGAGGCCGCCGGCGGTCGCCGTGATCGACCTCGGTCTTCCCGATCTGGACGGCCTTCAGCTCATTCGCCATGTGCAGTCGGTCTCCGACAGCGCCATCCTGGTTCTGACGGGGCGGCACAGCGTGAACGACCGCATTGTCGGGCTGGAGCTCGGCGCCGACGACTATATGATCAAGCCGTTCGAGCCGCGCGAGGTGGTGGCGCGCGTGAACACCATCTTGAGGCGGTTAGAGCGGAGCAGCGATCCGAGGAAGGGCGCGCAGAGGTGCGCCCGGTTCGGCGGCTGGACATTCGAGGCGAGCTCCAACCGCCTGACCGGCCCGGGAGGCCAAGAGGTCGAGCTGTCGGTCGCCGAGGCCCGCCTCCTTGCAACTCTGCTGAGGCAACCCAATCGTATCCTCGATCGCGCCGCGCTGCTCAACGATGGAGACCGTGAGCCCCTCGACCGCAGCATCGACGCCCGGATCTCGCGGCTCAGGCGGAAGCTGCAGGCCGACAGCGACAGCCAGGAGCTGATCAAGACCGTGTACGGCGCCGGCTACATGCTGGTCGCCCGGGTGGAGTGGGAGTGATCCCGTCGCCGGCGCAGACCCAACGTCTTGTCCCGCTCGGTCTCCTCCTGGCCTCCCAGCCACACCCGGCGGCTCACCGCACCGCGCGTCTTGCGGACGCCTGCCACTGCCCCCAGAATGCTCCGCACGGGGCCGAAGGGGTCGGGCCGTAAAGGTGCGCGCGGAAAGGGGCCTGGCCCCTTCTCGACTCGGGGGAGGTGCGGGATGGACTGGCAATCCAGGGTGGCAGGCGTGCTCGACGCCGTCGGCGCGTTGGAGGTGCCGACGTGGCTGGCGCCCACGTCCACGTTCGTCTCGGTGCTCCTGCTGCTCGCGCTGCTGACCGTGGTCATCCACAACCTGCGCCTGCGCCGCGAGCTGGCGGGCCGCTCGGGCGACGCAGCCGCGGCCTCCTCCCTGGCGCCCCAGCAGGATCGGCTGCAGACCGTCTCGCTCGAAGGCGAGGGCGAGGCGCTGATCGACCGCTGGCTGCCCCGCCAGCCCGGCGGCTTCCTGCTGGCGGTGGTCCTGCTTGCCGCCGGGTGCTGGGTGCTGGGCCTGGCGCTGGCAACCGACGGGCGCAAGTTTGTCTCAAGTCACGAGTGGCAGGCCCAGCCGCTCTACCTCGCCGTTCATCTCGTCACGGTGCGCCTGTTCGCCACCGCCTTCGTGCGCAGCTTCCTGGCCGGCATCCTGCACCTCGACATTGCCGAGGCCGTGGCGCGCCACCGCATGTGGCTGGTGCTCGGCCCGATCGGCACCGTCATAGCCGCTGCCACCGCCGTGCCGTTCTGCATCTATGACTACCGCTATCTCACCGAGGCCGGCGGCGAGGGCGTGGGGCCGGCCGCCGACGGGCTGCTGTTCGCCATGTGGTGCGCCGAGTGGCTGCTGATGGCCTTCGTCTGGGTCATGGTGGTGGGCTACATGCTGCTCACCCACTGGGCCGTGTCGAAGCACCGCTTCCGGTCCATGATCGAGATGGTGCTGCACGACCGCCAGTACCGGCCGTTCCTGCAGATGAGCGTGCAAGGCGCCACCATCGTGCTGGGGTTCTGGATCGTCAACATCCTCTACGTCTGGTACAGCGGCGGCGAGTTGTCGGACTACACCGGCGCGGCCGTCACCCTGGTGCTGGTGGTGGTGGGCTTCCTGCCACCGCTCCTGGAGCTGCGCGGCAAGGTGAGCCGCGCCGTCAGCGACGAGATGGCCAACCTTCGCCGCCGCCTCGACCGCCTCATCGCGCGCGGAGCGCCGGTAGCGGCCGGAGCGGCCCCGCCCGCAACGGCGCGCGAGCTGGAGGACCGCCTCGACGAGGTGCTGGTGATGCTGCGCATCTCCTACCTGGAGAAGCTCCACGCCCAGCTCGGCCAGAGCGAGGCCACGGACATCGTCATCAAGCTCCTGGTGCCGCTCACCACCGTGGCCTGGTACGGGTACAAGTATTACAAGGGGATGCCGTAGGTTTCTGTAGGGTGGGTTAGCCGCGAAGCTGCGTGTGAGCCGAGCTACGGGCTTGGCTCGAAGCCCCGACGGACCCACCGCACGGCCTCAAGGGCCATATAGGCTATAGACCACACGAGCCCGATTGGGATGAGAGAGAAGAAAAGAAAGAACGTCTGTCTTTGTCCTCGCACGGTGTCTTGGTTCTTAGAATAGTTCACTCTGCATTCCAACGATGCTTTCTCCAACTCGGGCACTTCAGGCTTCTGCCACGCCTTCTTTATGCAGTCATCGTAGGTCATGGTCGCCCAATTCGGCTGGCTTTCCACGTAGATAATTACGAGGGCACACCACCCCACCGAGGCGAGAACAAGCGCAACAACACCGATGCGCTGCCAACCATTGAGTCTCATGGACGGACCTCCCTCAAAAAGCACGTAAAACAGTAGCCGCAAGTTGGGTCGAGCGAAGCAAAGACCATCGAGTGTTGGGTCTGCCGCCGGCTTGCGCCGACGTTGCCCGAGCTACGACACATCCCCCCCATCCGCCCGCGGCCGGATGGTCCGCGGCGCCTCGCCGGGAAGCGCGGAGCGTCTCGACAGGGACGAGCCCGCGCCGATCTCCTCGCGGAACTTGTTGGTGATCGGATAGCGCCGGTCGCGGCCGAAGTTGCGGGCGGAGATCTTCACGCCGGGGGCGGCCTGGCGGCGCTTGTACTCGGCCAGATAGAGCAGGCGCTCGACCTTCTTCACCGTCTCGGGGGCGTGGCCGCGGGCAACGATGTCGACGAGCGGCATCTCCTTCTCCACGAGGCAGGCGAGGATATCGTCCAGCACCTCGTAAGGGGGCAGCGAATCCTGGTCGGTCTGGTTCTCGCGCAGCTCGGCCGTCGGGGCCTTGGTGAGAACGTTCTCCGGGATCACCACGCCGCCCGGCCCCTTGCCGCCCTTGGGCACATGCGCGTTGCGCCAGCGCGAGAGGCGGTAGACCTCCATCTTGTAGAGGTCCTTGACGGGATTGAACCCGCCGTTCATGTCGCCGTAGAGGGTGGCATAGCCCACCGACATCTCGCTCTTGTTGCCGGTCGTGAGCACCATGGCGCCGAGCTTGTTGGAGATCGCCATCAGGGCGGTGCCGCGCACCCGGCTCTGGATGTTCTCCTCGGCGACGCCGGGCGGGGTGCCGGCGAACACCTTGGCCAGCGCCCGGTCGAACCCATCCACCGGCTCGGCAATCGGCACGATGTCGTAGCGCACCCCCAGCGCCTCGGCGCAGGCCGCCGCGTCCGCCAGGCTGGCGTTGGAGGTATACCGGTAGGGCAGCATCACGCAGTGCACCCGCTCCGGCCCCAGCGCGTCGGTGGCGAGAGCGGCGCACAGGGCGGAGTCGATGCCGCCCGACAGGCCCAGCACCACGCCGGGAAAGCCGTTCTTGTCCACGTAGTCCCTGAGGCCCAGCACGCAGGCATGGTAGGCGGCGGATTCCCCGGCCTCCAGAGGCGCCCTGAGGCCGATCTCGCCCTTCCACCCCCCAGGGACGCGGCGGAAAACCACGGCCTCCAGCGCCTCCTCCCAGGCCGGCAGCTGCATCGCGAGTTGCCGGTCGGCGTTGAGCACGAACGAGGCGCCGTCGAAGACCAGCTCGTCCTGGCCGCCTACCTGGTTAAGGTAAACCATCGGCAGCCCGGTCTCGGTGACGCGCGCCACGGCCACGTTGATGCGCATCTCGGGCTTGGGCCAGTCGAACGGCGAGCCGTTGGGGACGATCAGGATCTCCGAGCCCGTCTCCTGCAGGCACTCGCACACCTCGTCGTTCCAGATGTCCTCGCAGATCGGCACCCCGAGGCGCACGCCGCGGAAGTTGACGGGGCCGGGCATCGGCCCCTGATCGAACACGCGCTTCTCATCGAACACGCCGTAGTTGGGGAGATCCACCTTGTGGCGGAGCGCCTGCACCCGGCCGCCGTCGAGGAGCGCGATCGAGTTGTAGAGCTTGCCCTCCTCCGGCCAGATGGTGCCGACGATCACGCCGGGACCGCCGTCGCCGGTCTCGGCGGCCAGCGCCTCCACCGTGGCCTTGGCGGCGTCGGCGAAAGCCGGCTTGCGCACCAGGTCCTCGGGCGGATAGCCGGTGATGAACAGCTCGGAGAAGACGACGAGGTCGGCTCCCGTGGCGGCGGCTTGAGCGCGCGCCTGGCGCAGCTGGTCGGCGTTGCCGGCGAGGTCGCCGAGCACCGGGTTGAGCTGGGCCAGCGCGATCTTGAGCGTGTCGGTGATTGCGTGGGTCATGGCGCGCCATTATGGCTTGGCACTCCAGCCGCGCAAAGCGGCCGATGGCGGCGAGCGCCCCGAGGGACCCCATGTCGCCCAACACCGCAACGGCGCTCGGCGTGGGGGCCATCGTGCTGTGGGCCACGCTGGCCAGCCTCACGGCCCTCAAGGGCCCGCTGCCGCCCTTCCAGACCACCGCGATCGTGTTCACCATCGGCGGTGCCTTGATGGTGCTGATCGCCGTGCTCCGCGGACGCGCCGCCCTGCTCAGGCCGACGCCGGCCTCGTTGGCGCTGGGCATCTACGGCCTGTTCGTCTACCACGCGCTCTACTTTGCCGCCCTCAGCCTGGCGCCGCCGGCCGAGGCGAGCCTCATCACCTCGCTGTGGGCGCTGCTGACGGTGCTGCTCTCCGGCCTCCTGCCCGGCCATCGCCTGCGGCTCGCCCACATCGCCGGCGCGCTCCTCGGCTTCGCCGCCGCCATCCTCCTGGTGCACGACAAGCTCGGTGCCGGCCCGGATCCCGGCCACGACCTCGCCGGCGTCCGCTGGGGCTACCTGCTGGCGCTGGGCTGCGCCCTGGTATGGTCGAGCTACTCCGTGGCCTCGCGCCTGCTCGCCGCCGTCCCCAGCGAGAGCCTGGCTGCTCCCAGTCTCGTCACCGCCGCCCTCGCCGGCCTGTGCAGCCTCGCCTTCGAGACATGGACGGCGCCCACCGGCTGGGTGGCATGGGCCGCGCTCGCCGGCCTGGGCGTCGGCCCGCTGGGTGCCGCGTTCCTGCTCTGGGACATCGGCATGAAGAAGGGCAACGTGCCGCTCCTCGGCGTCCTCTCCTACGCCGCCCTCATCCTCTCCACCGCCCTGCTGGTCGCCCTCGGCTTCGCCGAGCCGGCGTGGACCCTGGCCGTCGCCTGCGCGCTTATGGTGGCCGCGGCTCTCGTTGCGACGTACGTAAAGTGAGGAAGCCCGCGCCGGGCGTTTGGAGTGGAGATCGCCGGATGGGGGCGGGCCAGATGGGAGGGACGAGCGTGCAGCTCCGTTGCATGGCGATGGCAGCCCTGGCGGTCCTCGTCCAACCCGGGCTGGCGCAGGCCCAAGCCTTGCCGGAGCGCATCGCCTTCCTCAGCGCCGACAGCAAGACCGAGCTGGTCGGCTACCTGTTCAGGCCGTCCGCGATGCAGGCGCCGCGCGTACCCGCTGTGGTGATGATGCACGGCAGGGCTGGCGCGTACTCCTCGCGCGCCCGCGGCGTCTACGATGCCTCGACGCTCTCGCGGCGCCACAAGCTGTGGGGACAGCTGTGGAGCGAGCGCGGCTATCTCGCCCTTCTCGTCGACGGCTTCGGCCCCCGTGGCTACCCGCAGGGCTTCCCACGCTTCAGCTACGATGAGCGGCCGCCGGAGGTCAGTGAGGCGACGGTGCGACCGCTCGATGCCTACGGCGCCCTGGCCTACCTGCGCACGCGCGGCGATGTCGTGCCCGACCGGATCGGTCTGCAGGGATGGTCGAACGGGGGCAGCGCGACGCTCTGGGCGATGGCGGTCGATGCGCCCGGCATCCGCGCGCCGACCCCGCAGACCGGCTTCCGCGCCGCCCTCGCCTTCTACCCGGCCTGCGGTCACAAGGGCGGTTTCGCGGCCGGCTACCGCCCCTACGCGCCGCTGCGGGTCTTCCACGGCACCGCCGACGAGGAGGTCTCGCCACGCCGCTGCGGTGCCCTGGTGGAAAGAGCCAGGGCGCAGGGCGGCGACATCCGCATTCGCTTCTACGACGGCGCCACCCACGGCTTCGACGATCCGAGCCGCAAGCGCCATCGCATCCCCGCCAACGCCGCCGCGGCCGAGGACGCCATCGCCCAGGCGCAGCGGTTCTTTGCCGAGGCTCTGGAAGGAAAGTAGCTGCCGCGGCTCGGTGCGCGCCTCTGCCTGTCAGCGCCGGGCCCGTCAGCGCCGGATGCGCGTGATCTTCGAGCCTTCCAAGGTCAGATTGTACATCAGGCCCTTGTTGTCGAAGATGAAGCCGACGATGGGGCTGGCGATGCGGCTGGTGTCGATCGAGCCGCCGGCGCCCACGGTGACGATCGCGACCGAGGCGTCCACGCCGACCTTCCATCCGTACGTCCGCCTGAAGCTGGCCAGCGCCTCGGGCGTCACGAACACGATGATGACCGACCGGGCCTGCGCGCCGAGCTGGAACCCGATCGAGGCGGACACGATGTTGTAGTAGTCCATCGTGCGCTCGCGCGTGAGCAGCGCGCCCTCGCCGTACTCGCCGCCGATGCCGACCCCGGCCTTGATGACCGTCGGGAATACGAGGACCGCAGCCGACCTGCCGACCAGCTCGCGCGCCCCGCGCACCCGCGTGAAGAAGTCGGTCATCGTCTCGCGCACGTCGGCGTCGATGGCAGCCGCGGAGGCCGCCTCGCCTGGCGGCGCCGAGCCGACCGCGAGCGGAGTGAGAAGTGCGAGCCCGAGCGCGGAACGCCGGCTGATGGTTTTCATGATGTCCCCCAGTGATTCGAAAGCACAACCAGATCAGCCTTCCAAGGCCACATTCGGGCAGCGGGCCGGGGCGAGGGGCAGTATCGCTGCTACTCCGCGGCCGCCCGCTTCGCCGCGCCGCCCGCCTCCTCGCGCAGGTGCTCGGCCAGCCGGAACGCCAGCTCCAGCGACTGCCCCGCATTGAGCCGCGGATCGCAGCCGGTGTCGTACTGGCGTGCCAGGTCCGCCTCTGAGATGCGGTTGGCACCGCCGATGCACTCGGTCACGTTCTGGCCGGTCATCTCGATGTGGATGCCGCCCGGATAGGTGCCCTCGGCCCGGTGCACGGCGAAGAACCGCTCCACCTCGGTCAGGATCTTGTCCAACGGCCGCGTCTTGAGCCCGCCGGCCGCCGTGATGGTGTTGCCGTGCATGGGATCGCACGACCACACCACCGTGCGCCCCGCCTTCTCCACCGCCCGGATCAGCGCGGGCAGGTGCCTCTCCACCTTGTCGGCGCCGAAGCGGCAGATCAGCGTGAGCCGGCCCGGCTCGTTTCTCGGGTTCAATATATCGACCAGCCGCAACAGCTCGTCCGGCTGCAGCGACGGCCCGCACTTCAAGCCGATCGGGTTGACGATGCCGCGGCAGAACTCCACGTGCGCCCCGTCCGGCTGGCGCGTGCGGTCGCCGATCCACAGGAGATGCCCCGACGTGGCCACATACTGGCCGGTCCCCATGGCCTCGTCGCGGCGGGTCAGGGCCTGCTCGTAGCCGAGCAGCAGGGCCTCGTGGCTCGTATAGAAGCTGGTGGAGCGCATCTCCAAGGTGTTCTCCTCGGTGATGCCCAGCAGCCGGTTCACCTCCACCGTGCGCTCGATCTCGCTGGCCAGCCTGTCGTAGCGCTCCTCGACCGGCGTTCCCTCCATGAACTTCAGCTCCCAGCGCTGGGCGTTGGCGAGCGACGCATAGCCGCCATCCAGCAGGGCACGCAGGAAGTTGAGGGTCGCCGCCGACTGGCGGTAGGCCTGCAGCTGCCGGCCCGGATCGGGAATGCGCGCGGCGGGCGTGAACTCCACACCGTTGATGATGTCGCCGCGGTAGCTCGGCAGCTCCACCCCGTCGCGCTTCTCGACGTCGGAGGAGCGCGGCTTGGCGAACTGGCCGGCCACCCGGCCCACCTTCACCACCCGGCGGTTGCCCTGGAACACCAGGATCAGCGCCATCTGCAGGAACAGCTGGAAGTAGTCGCGGATGTAGTCGGTTTTGTGCTCCTTGAAGCTCTCGGCGCAGTCGCCGCCCTGCAGCAGGAAGCTGTTGCCGGCGGCCACCTCGGCCAGCTGCTCCTTGAGCGCCTGCACCTCCTTTACAAAAACCAGCGGCGGAAAGTTGCGCAGATCCTGCTCCACGGCCTCCAGCGCGGCCGGGTCGGAATAGCTCGGCACCTGGACGATGGGCTTCGCTCTCCAGCTGTCCGGCTTCCAGGTTGCAGGCATGCTCGCTCCTCCTCGCGCAAACGGCGACCCCGCGAGCCTCAACGCGATACGTGCCCGCGGGGTAACGAAGCCTTGTCGTCCAGGTTATGTGGCGCCTTATAGGCGATCGTAAGGGCCTCCGCCATATCCGGCCCGCCCTTTCGCGCACCGTGCGCCAAGCCTCCTGGCGTCCGGTCACGCTTTCGCCTAGGTTGACGTTAACGTCAATCTCGCCATCCCAGGCGCAGTCCGCCACCTGTGGCCCGCTGCGCTGGAGTGGCTGAATCGGGGTCAGACCCTGCGGGTCTGACCCCTGGCTCCACACCCGTCATCCCGGCCGGAGCGATGCGAGCGGAACGCGAGCAGCGCTCCGAGCCGGGACCTCGTGAGGCTTTGCGCGACCTGCCTCACGAGGTCCCGGATAGTCTCGCCCCTTAAGGGCTCGACTTCCGGGATGACAGGTGGTGGGTCAGACCCGCAGGGTCTGACCCCCACTCACACCTACCACCGCGCAGCAAACCGCTCTGGCGGCAGGCGCAGTGCGTTCGCCAGATACGAGACGGTGCGATAGAAGCCCGCGAGCAGCAGAAGCTCCAGGATGGCCTCCTCGCTGAACGTGGCGCGCAACTCGCCCCACAGCGCGTCATCAAGCGTGCATTCAGCATGCAGGGCATCGCAGAAGCGGATCAGCAGCGCATCTTGCGCGTCCCAGCAGGCATCCTCCGGCCCGCCGTGAACGGTGGAGCGCAGCTGAGCCGCGTCAAGACCTGCGCGGCGCGCGAAAAACGCAGCGTGCACGCCCCACTCGTACTCGGCACCGCACCGCGCCGTGACGCGATGGATCACGATCTCGCGCTGGCGCAGCGTCAAGTGGCCCTCGTCGAGCAGCCCGCCGCCCATGAAGCGCTGGAACAGCCGCTCGTCGCGGGCCATCACACGGAACAGCAGCAGTGGCGCGACACCCGGCGGCATCAGGGCGTCGAGCCGCGCCTGCACCTCCGCCGGATACGGCGGCTCGGCCGGCGCGATGCGCGGCGCTCGCGACGGCGATGCTTGGGACAGGGACGCTTCGGACATGGGCTCACCCCGCGGGGACATCTATGCTATGCCTTCCTTAGCACGGCAGTCCGCCGTGGGCTACGGAAATCATAGCATGGCAACTCCCCTTCCCAGCCGGCGCGTACGCGGCTCGGCCTCCGGCCGGCCGGTGATGGCGCTGCTCGACCTGCTCGGCCGCCGCATGGCCCTTCGCATCCTGTGGGAGCTGCGCGATCGTTGCCTCACCTTCCGCGCCTTGCAGCAGGCCGCCGAGACCAACCCCAGCGTTCTCAA
>DATMZP010000241.1:0-3047 GCA_035573595.1 Hyphomicrobiaceae bacterium | reverse complement strand
CCCACTCCCCACTCCCTACTCCCTAGACCGTTTCCGACTCACCTAAGATTCGCCCCATGACACCCGTCACCACCTTCGCCGGACGCACTGTGGCCGTATTCGGGCTCGGCAAGTCGGGGCTCGCGAGCTGCCGCGCGCTCATTGCCGGCGGCGCAGGCGTCGTAGCCGGGGACGACAGCCCGGCTGGACGCGAGACGGCGGCGCGGATGGGTGCGGCCGTCGAGGACCTGACGCAGGCGGACTGGAGCCGCTTCGCCGCCCTGGTGCTGGCGCCGGGCGTGCCGCTCACCCACCCCGAGCCGCATTGGGTAGTGCGCAAGGCCAGGGAAACGGGCGTCGAGGTCATCGGCGACATTGAGCTCTACGCCCGCGAGCGGGCGCGCCGCGCCCCCGAGGCGCCGTTCGTCGCCATCACGGGCACTAACGGCAAGTCGACGACCACGGCTCTGACGGCGCATATCCTCAAGTCGGCCGGACGCGACGTGCAGACGGGCGGCAACATCGGCACCGCGGTGCTGGCGCTGGAGCCGCCGGCGCCCGGACGCTGCCACGTGATCGAGATGTCGTCGTTCCAGATCGAGCTGACACCGACGCTGGCGCCCACCGTCGGCATCCTGCTCAACGTCACGCCCGACCATCTCGACCGCCACGGCACCATGGAGGCCTATGCCGGCCTCAAGGCGCGGCTGGTTCAGGACGCCCTGCACCCCGTCGTCGGCGACGACGACGACTGGTGCCGCGACATCACCGAGCGCCTGCGGCTGGCCGACCGAGGGTGGGTCGATATCCTCTCGGCGCACTCGCGCGTGCGCCGCGGCTGGTATGCAAATGACAGCACGCTTGTGAGCGGCGCGCCCTGGACGGGACCGGCGGGGGCCTTCGCCGATCTCGCCGGCATCGGGTCGCTGCGCGGCCGGCACAACATCCAGAACGCCCTGGCGGCGAGCGCGGCGGCCATGCACCTCGGCGTGACGCCGGCACAAATGGCCGCGGCGCTCAAGACCTTCCCCGGCCTGCCGCATCGGCTGGAGGAGATCGGCCGGATCGGGCGCACCCTGTTCATCAACGACAGCAAGGCCACCAACGCCGACAGTGCCGCCACCGCGCTGGCCGCCTTCGACCGCGACGTGCTCTGGATCCTCGGCGGACGGCCGAAGGCGGGCGGCATCACGCCGCTCACGGCGTTCTTCCCGCGCGTCGCCAAGGCCTACCTGATCGGGGAGGCCACCGAGGCGTTCGCGGCGACGCTCGACGGCCGTGTGCCCTTCGTGCGCTGCGGCACCCTGGACAAGGCGGTCGCCGCGGCCTCGGCGGATGCGGCGGCGGGCGACGCGCCGGAGCCCATCGTGCTGCTCTCGCCCGCCTGTGCCTCGTTCGACCACTACCGCAACTTCGAGGTGCGCGGCGACGCCTTCCGCGCCCTCGTCGCCGCCCTGCCTGGCATCGAATTGCGGGGAGGGCGCGGAGCGTGATTGCGCACAGCCCATCCACCCGTCATCCCGGACGGAGCGATGCGAGCCGCAGGCGAGCAGCGCTCCGATCCGGGACCTCGGGCGGCTCGACTCGCGGCACGAGGTCCCGGACAGCCTCGCCTGCGGCTCGGCTTCCGGGATGACAGGTGCTTGAACATGACCCTCTCCCGCGCCGAGAAGAGCGTGCTGACGGACTGGTGGTTCACGGTCGATCGGATGCTGCTGGCGTCGATCCTGGCCATCGCCGGCGCCGGCGTGGTGCTGTCGCTGGCGGCGAGCCCGGCCATTGCCATCAAGCGAGGCCTGCCGATCTACTACTTCGTGGAGCGACAGCTGCTCTTCATGGCCCTCGGCATCGTCCTCATGCTGGCCATATCGCTGCTGTCGCCGGAGCGGGTGCGCAGGCTGGCGCTCGCCGTGCTCGTCGTCTGCCTCGCCGGCCTGCTGCTCGTCCTGACAACGGGGGCCGAGATCAACGGCGCGCGCCGCTGGCTGCACCTCGGCGGCTATTCGGTCCAGCCGTCCGAGCTCGCCAAGCCCGCCTTCGTCGTGCTCTGCGCCTGGTTCCTCGCCGAAGGCCGGCGCCGGCCCGACATGCCGGCGCTGCCCGCGGCGTTCGGCCTCTACCTGCTCCTCGCCGGGCTCCTGGCACTGCAGCCCGACGTGGGCCAGGCGCTGCTGGTGAGCCTCGTGTGGTGCGCGCTGTTCTTCCTCGCCGGCGGCCGGGTGACGTGGTTCGCGGCCTTCCTGGCGATGCTGGCCTCGGGGTTTGCCGCCGCCTACTACAGCATCGGCTACGTACGCCTGCGCGTCGATCGGTTCCTCTCGGGCGCCGGCGAGAGCTACCAGACCGGCCGGGCGCGCCAGTCCTTCATCGAGGGAGGACTGTTCGGCCGCGGGCCGGGCGAAGGCACCATCAAGAGCGCGCTGCCCGACGCTCACAACGATTTCATCTTTGCCGTGATCGCCGAGGAGTACGGCGCGCTGATCTGCCTGGTGCTGCTGGGGCTGTTCGCGCTCGTCGTGGTGCGCGCCTTCGCCCGGCAGATGGGCGAGGACGACGACTTCCGGCGGCTTGGGGCGATGGGCCTCGCGCTGCTGTTCGGGCTGCAAGCCATCATCAACATGGCGGTCAACACCGGCCTCCTGCCGACCAAGGGCATGACGCTGCCCTTCATCTCCATCGGCGGCTCATCGACGATCGCCACCAGCTTGGGGCTCGGCATGCTGCTCGCCCTGACGCGACGCAGGGCCGCGCCCGGGGCCGGGCTCGGCCACACGCAGCCTGGCCACACGAAAAAGCCCGCATTCGCGCCTATGGGCGCTGGCTCCGAATCGATCTGACGACGATGCCCGACCGGCCCTCTTCGATGACTCATTCTGTCATGCTCGCAGCCGGCGGCACCGGCGGCCACCTGTTCCCGGCCTTCGCGCTGGCCGAGGAACTCGGACGGCGTTCGATCCCGGTCGACCTCGTGACCGACATGCGGGGCGATCGCTACGGCACGAGCTTTCCGGCGCGCGCCGTCTATCGCGTCCCGTCGGCCACGTTCACCGGCCGCACGATCGTGGGCG
>DATMZP010000240.1:0-18639 GCA_035573595.1 Hyphomicrobiaceae bacterium | reverse complement strand
GAGAGGGGGAAAGAGGTGGGGTCGGGCATGTCTCGTGTATGGCGAACCGTTTTGACATTCGCAAGGCGGATACCCACTGCTCGCTTGCGAGGAGCGCCACTGTGAGGGGCAGCTACGGATTCCCAGTTTGGAGTATGTTCCTGCCCCTCACCCCGACCCTCTCCCCGCGCCATTGGAGCTCGTGGCGAGGCTGGTGTCGCGCGGGGAGAGGGAGACTGGATGCGCATCGAATAACACCGCACCTTGCTCGCCGACCGCGTCCGCAACGCGGCGTTCCAGGCGGCGCTGGCACGCCTGATCGTCAAGGGCGAGACGACGGTGGCCGACATCGGCGCGGGCACCGGGCTCCTGGGATTTCTGGCCGCCAAGCTGGGCGCCATGCGTGTGGATCTCTACGAGGCGGCCGGCGTGGCCAGCGTGGCGCGGAAGCTGCTGCGCCACAACCGGCTGCGCAACTGCCGCCTCTTCGAGATGCACTCCACCGAGGTCATGGAGCCCGACCGCGTGGAGGTGGTGGTGTGCGAGACGCTCGGCAACTATGCCCTCGAGGAGAATATCGTCGAGACCCTCAACGACGCCCGCAAGCGGTTCCTGAAGCCCGGCGGCACCGTGATCCCGGCGGGCGTGCGGCAGCTCGTATGCCCGGTGGTGGGCAGGCGCTTCCTCGACGAGCTGGCGGCGTGGGACAGTGTGGGCTACGGCCTCGATTTCGGCCCGGCGAAGGCCGTGACGCTCAACAATATCTATGTGCGTACTTTCGCGACCGGCGATCTCCTGGACGAGGCCCAGGCCGCACAAGTGTGGGACGAGCTGTCGTTCCTCCAGCACAACAAGACCACGCGCTCCGGCGAGGCCAGCTGGACGCTGGGCCGCCGCACCGTGGTCCACGGCCTTGCCCTGTGGTGGACGGCGGACCTCGCCAACGGCATCGCCCTCGCCACCGGGCCCCTCGACCCGCGCACCCACTGGGAGCAGCTCTACCTGCCGGTGCTGGAGCCGATCACCGTTGACGCCGGGCAGATGCTGACCGCCCGCGTGCGCTCCACCACTTCTTATGAGCGCGGCACCAACGTGGCGTGGGCGATCACCGTCAGAGATGCCGCGGGCCGCCAGCTGAGCCATCAGTCGCTCGATCTGGAGAAGGGTTTCCTGCCGTGACGCAGGCGCATCGGCCGGCCCGCGCGCTTCGGCCCCGGCCTTGCCGAAGAGAGACACCGCCCTGGCGGAATGTGGAACCCGAGGCAGGGGTCGCTTTTTCGCCCCATTGGGCTCGGATAGGCTCGGCCAATGCAACCGACGTGCAACTGACCGGGCCTGGGAGGGCCGCGTGACAGAGCCGCCGACAGGCTGCGGACTCTATGCCGTGCTGGAAGCCGGCGACGGCGCCGGCGAGCGTCTGGCGGCGGCGCTGGCCGCTGCGGAGCTGGTCGCCGTGCTGATCGCGCCCGCCCCCGGCCGGAACCTGGGCGCGGAGGAGGCCAAGCCCCTCCTGCAGCGGTTAAGGCGGGCCGGCATCACAGCGCTCATCCTGGATGACGTGGAGCTGGCGCGCGCACTGGCCGCTGACGGTGTGCATCTGGCGGCGCGCGATGACCCGAAGGCGGCCTATCGGGCAGCGCGCGAGGCGCTGGGCGATGACCGCGCGGTGGGTGTCGAGGCCGGTATCTCACGCCACGCGGCCATGGTGCTGGCCGAGGCCGGGGCGGACTACGTGGGGTTCGGCGCGCCGCCGCACCTCAAGGACCGCGACAAGGCGCGCATGCGGCGCGGGGAGATGGTGGAGTGGTGGGCGCCGCTCTTCGAGGTGCCCTGCGTTGCCTTCGATGTCGAAACCTGCGAGGAAGCCGCCGCGCTCGCCGCGTACGGCGCTGATTTCGTGGCCGTCACCCTGCCGGCCGGGCTTGCCGAGGCTGCGGCCGCCGATCTGCTCGCCCGGATTGCCCGATGCCTTGACGAGGGCTGGGAAACGCCTTGAGGAGCTGCCAAATCATGGTCGAGACGCGCCACGCAGCGGTTCTGGCATCGGTCTTTGCGGGCGTGCTGCTGGCGTGCGCCGGGGCCGGCGCGGAGACCAGCTCGTGGAGCAGCCGGGTCGATCCCGCCGCCCCCATCGAGAAGAGCCAGAAGAAGGCGGGGGCGCCGTCCCCAGGCTTCGGCGCGGTGAAGGTGATCAAGGCCGTGCCAATCGCCCCCGAGGGCACGCCGTTGCCGGCGGTCGCACCTCCGCCGGGGCCCGGCGCGGGCCAAGGCAAGGCGCCGGCGCCGGCCGGCCGCGATCCGGCCTACGAGGCCTTCGAGCAGGGCTACTACATCACCGCCCTGGAGCTGGCCGTGGAGGCCGCCAAGCGCGGCGAGCCGCAGGCCCACACCCTGGTCGGGCGCATCTATGCCGAGGGCCTCGGTACCCCGCCCAACGCGCCGCTTGCCGCCCAGTGGTTCGCGCGCGGGGCGGACCTGGGCGACCCCGAGGCCATGTTCGCGCTCGGCATGCTGCTGGTGCAGGGCCGCGGCGTGGACAAGGACCGGGCCGAGGCCGCGCGCCAGTTCGAGGCTGCCGCACAGCGCCGCCACCCGCTCGCCAACTACAACCTCGCCCTCATGTTCATGCAGGGCGACGGCAAGCCCCAGAACCCCTACCGCGCCTTCATGCACATGCGCTATGCGGCCGAGAGCGGGGTGCTGACGGCCCAGTACGACCTCGGCACCATGTACGCGACCGGCACCGGCACCGATCCCAACGCCTTCGAGGCCGCGAAATGGATCGGCAAAGCCGCCGCGGCCGGTCATGTCGAGGCTCAGCTGGATTATGCGGTCATCCTGTTCCGCGGTCATGGCGTGCCGCCCGACGCCAAGCGCGGGGCCGAATACTTCCGGCTGGCGGCGGAAAAGGGCGTGGCGACGGCGCAGAACCGGCTGGCCCGCTGCTACACGCACGGCGCAGGCGTGCCGCAGGACCTTATCGAGGCTGCGAAATGGAACCTGATCGCCAAGGCCGGCGGCGTTGAGGACGAGGCGCTGGACAAGCTGCTGGCCCGGGTCTCTCGCGCCGACATGGCCAAGGCGCAGGCGGCCGCGGTGCAGTGGCGCGACCGCATCAGCGTGGGCCTCGACTAGGCCGCCGCTGGGGAGTTACTCCCGGACTGTTCCAGAGGTGGCTCCCGCAGCCGCTCAGCGCACCGTCCAGGCGACGTACTCGCAGACGTTGACGCGGTAGCGCTCGAAGGGCTGGCCGTTGTCCAGCACCGCCCTGAAGTCGAACAGACAAAAGCCGGTGCCGTCGTCGAAATTGAAGACGTAGCGCTGCCCCGGCCGGATCACGTCGTTCCCCAGGAGGTCCCGCCCCCATTTGTTGACGCCGCTGTTGGTCGCATAGAACTCCCGGATCACCCGGCCCGACTCGTTGACAATCACCATCCGCCGGTCGTGCCGGTCGCGGGATTGCGCGCTGGCGCTGTCGGCACCGAGGGCCAGCATCAGGGCCGCCAGGCCCAAGCAGAGGGAAAGCAGCCGAATGGATGCAACACGCATGAATCTTCTCCTCTCAATGAGAAACACGCAGTAAGGCAAGCAAGGCACCTCGCCCCCCCTTTGCCCGACGCGTGCCGATACTACCATCGGCGATTCCGTGCCAAGAATCGAGGCGGAGACGCTTCGCACCACGGAAGATGAGGCATGCGGCCGCGTTCGCCGCCCGCTGCACGAATGTTCAGCCTGCATTCAGCTTCGCCGGTTCATCGCAACCTGTCCGCGACGACGGCCCGCGGTCACAATCTGGAGCGACATTGAGATGCAAGCCTTCGCAAGGCCCCTCCTGCACGGCGCCTCCCGGCTCGCGCTGGCGTGCGCGCTGGCCCCCCTGGCGTTCGTCGCCCTCGATCTTGGCTATCGCGCCCAGCTGCACCGGCCGCTGCTGGCCCACGACGACTGGCGCAGCGCGCGCATCGAGCGCCTCATGTTCGGCAGCCGCGCGCAGTTCGACCCGCTGCTCGGCTGGGCGCCGCGGGAGGACTACCAGAGCGAGGACTACAACACCCTCGATCTCGGCATCCGCCTCAACTTCGGCGAGGACGGGATCCGTACCGGCGGCGTGCTGGCGGTGGGCGATGTGTTCACCGAGGGCGGCATCGAGGCCGCCGACGGTGAGACCTGGCCGGCGCATCTGGAGCGCATGACAGGCGAGCCGGCGATCAACGCCGGGGTCGCGGGCTACGCTGCCGACCAGATCGTGCTGCGCGCCGAGCAGCTCCTGCCGCGGGTGCGGCCCCGCACGCTGGTGGTCGCCCTGTTCGAGGAGACCATTGCCCGCGCTGGCCAGTCTTTCTTCGGGTCGTCGAAGCCGTACTTTACGATGGACAACGGCCAGCTTGCCTATCACGCGCCCCACAGGGCGGAGCCGGACGCCCTCGCCGGGTGGCAGGCCGGCGTGCGCGATGTCCTTGGCCGCTCGGCGGTGCTCGACGCGGTGCTGAGCCGGCTGGCCCCCGCCTACTGGCAGGGCAAGGCGGGCGAGGGGGTGTTCCAGTCCGCCGGCAACGACCCGGCGGCCGTCACCTGCGCTCTGCTGGAGCGCCTCAAGAAGCGCGCCGACGGGGACGGCGTCCGTGTGCTTCTGCTGTTGCAGCATGCACGCAAGACCGTGTTCGAGCAGACTGAGCCGCGCGACGACGTGAGGAAGGTCGCGGCGTGTGCGGCGGCCGGGGGGATCGAGGTGATCGACCAGTTCGAATCGCTGCGCAGCCTCGCCATCGCCAACCCGGGTGCCCTGGACGACCTCTACCTCAAGGGTGAGGGCTACGGCCAGATGAGCTCCACCGGCAACTGGCACGCCGCAGACCTGGTCGCCCGAGCGCTTAACAAGTAGCGCCAGATTGGGGCGCGCCGCGGGTCAGCCCGGCGCGCCAGGCCGCACCTCGTGGCCGAAGGGCGGGATCGGGGGTGCTGCCGGGCCTGAAGGCGGCGGGCTCCCCGCGGGAGTAGGAGCCGGCACCGGCGGCCTGCCGGCCTCGTTGAGCTTTCGCAACCGCTCCAGCTCCTCCATGTCGCGCTCGATCTTGCGGGCGGCCAGCTCCTGCTCCAGCACGGCGGTGTCGATCTGCAGCTCCGCCGCGCCCAAAGTCGCAAGCGGCGCGCGGTAGGAGACCACGGCTGCCGGCAGCGGCTTGGCCGCCGCACCGCCAGCAGGCATCCTGGCTTCGAGCCGCCACTGCGAGTCGAGCTTGAGCGTCTTGAGGTCGAGCTTCGCTGTGCCGCTGGCGCGGCCCTCGCTCGTGTCCATGACGAGCGGCCGGCTGCGTACCACGCCGTCCACGATCTCCAGCCCTGAGCTCGCCTGGCCGGTCGGCAGGCTCCCCGTGCCCAGCCCCGCCGAAAGCACTTGCCGCAGCGTCGGTGCCAACTTGCCCGGCTCCGCCCTGACGGCTGCATCGGCGGCGGCGGCGACCGCGCCGGGGGCGAGGCCCGGCAGTTTCGCGTCGTCGAAGCTGATATTTCCCTCGCCCGTCAGCGCCGACACGACGGCCCGCGGGCTCAGTCCGCGCCCCGCGAACTCGACGCGCGCGATCATCGGCCCGCTCGCCCTCGGCGAGCGGGCGCCCGGAATTTCTTCGAGCATCAGGCCGATGGCGAAGTTGCCGCGCACCTCGGCGCCGGCCGGGGCCTTCTTGAAGCTGACGGAGGCCTTGATCTCGCCGCCCAAGGTAGCGCCGTCGAGCTCCTTAACCTCGATCCTGCCGGGCTGCAGCACCACGTGGAGCTTGGCGCCCTCCACGCCCATGCCGTCGACGAGGGTGAGGCGCTTGGCATTCAACCGCACCTGCCCCTCGAAGGCGTCGAACATGGCGGCGCTGAATGGCTCGTCAGGCCACGGGATCGGGCGCCCCAGCAGCACCGCCTCGGCCGCCCCGGCGGCGCCGAAGCGCAGGTCGACCAGCGGGCTCAGCAGCGTGGGCACCGAGATCTCCTCGGTGCTGAGGGTCGCATCGACACGGCGCCGACCGTCGCTCCCGCCCGACAGCGCGATCTTGCCCGACATTCGGCTGGCGCCGACCTGCAAGGCCAGCTTGTCCAGGCTGACCGTGCTGCCGTCGAGCCCCAGCTTCGCCTTGGCGCTGACCGGCACGCCGTCGGCCCGCAGGGCGGGCGCCAGGCCCAGCAGCGAGGCAAGCGCCGTGCCGTTGCCTGCACGCAGCTCCAGGTCGCCGTCGGCCCTGGTCGCAGCATCGGTCATCGTGACCTGCCCGCGGTAGGTCAGTGCCAGCTCCCCGGCATCGACGGAGACAAGCGACATCAGCCCCTGGGACGGGACGCCGGCGCCGCGGATGAGGATGCGGCCCGGCTTCGCCGCTCCCGCTCGGCCCAGCTGGGCGCTCCCCGGCAGCAGCATGGCGACGATCTTGCCGGCATCGTTGGACTCCACGGACGCCGTCACGTCGGCGCGGCCGTTGCGCCATCCCCCCTGAGCGCCATCGAAGCGGGCGTTGATCTTGACGGGCGCGCCGTTGGCCTCGCCGTCCACCACCAGGTCTGCGGAGGTCTGGGTGCGGCTGCCGAACGACAAGCTCCCCGCAAGCCGCAAGGGCGCAATGGCCTGCTGCCGGCTGTCGCCCGGACGCAGTGCGGCCGGCAGCCCGAGCAGCGCCGCCAGGGGGGCAATGCTGTCTGCGGTCTGCGCTACCACGTGGCCGCGCACCGTGCCTTTCGCGGGACCAGAGAGGTTATCCACCCGGCCTTCCAGGTCGAGGTTGTAGCCGTCCTCCCCGGCCAGACGCAGGTTGAGCTGCTTGAGACTGTCGCCCCTGGTCACCACCGCGGTGCTGAAATCGCGGTAGGTGCGCGCCGCCGTGACGAGCTGCCCGGCCTTCAGCCGCAGGTCGATGTCGGCCTGAAAGAGGCGCGACATCGCCTTGCCGGCCTCGGAGCCGCGCCCGTCGCCGGCCTTGGCCGCCGGGGCCAGGCGGAGGAGCCCGTTGAAGAGGTCGAGCAGGCTCATATCGGCGGGCAGCAGCCCCCGGGCGTCGAGCCTGGGGCCTTCGAGCGCCACGGTCAGCTCAGGCCGGTTGCGCCACTTGTATCCGCCGCTGCCCTTGAGCGCGGTCCCGGCCAGCATGCCGGCAAAATCGCGCACGGCGAGCCCGCCCGCCGGATCGACGGCGATATTGGCGTTGAGATCGAGCGGCCCGTCGGCCTCGGGGGCGATGGCGAGCGCGTTGCCGGTGGCCCAGGCGGCGAAGCGGGCCGTGCTCGTGCCCTTGATGCCGACATCCCCGCGGTAGGCGAGCGCGTCGGCCGCTCCCGAGATATCGCCCTTGAGGTCTACGCGCGTGCCGCCCGGCAGGTTGGTGCGCAACTCGCCGATCTCCAGCTTGTTGGCCGACCGCGCCAGCGCCAGCCGCAAGGGCCCGATCGCCTCGCCGGAAAGGTTGGCCTGCTCTATGGCGATGCCGACCCGCGCCACGCCATCGCCGGGCAGAAGGTCGCGCACCCAGGCCGCAAGCTTTGCCACGCTGGCCGCTGGGCCGGCACCTTCGGCCGCCCCGGCAAGCCGGTCGAGGTCGAGCCAGCGCGAGGACAGGTTCATGTCGAGCGTCACGGGCGTGCGCCAGAATGCCTGCGCCGTGCCGGTGACGGTCTGGGGCCGGTCGCCCAGCTCGAAGGTGAGAGTGAGGTCCGAGAACGAGGCGCCGGCCACGTCGGCCTTGATCTTCGCCTTCACCTCCAGCGGCGTCTCGCCCTGGTCGATCCTGGGCTCCTCCTCCGAGCGGCTGCTCGCCCGCTGCGCGCCCGCGGGAGGCGGACCCGCGATCGGCAGGCGCGCGGTCAGGTCGCCTTCCAGGCGCGTCTTGCCCATCAGGTCGATGGCGCGCGCGTCGAGCACATAGGTGGCGCCGGTGTCGAGCTGGCGCAGCGACAGTCGGAGCGGCACCTTGCCGTCGGGCTCGGGCGAGGCTGTGGAGATCCTCACCTCGCGGGTGGCGCCACCGGACGTGAACGTGCCGCGGAAGCGGTAGGGACCCTCCAGCGCCGGGGCAGACAGCTCCCCGTTCAACCCGTCGAGCCGGGTGCGCTCGGCCCCATCGGCGCCGTGCAGGGCCAGCACGCCGTTCACGATCCTGAGCGACGACAGCGTCACGTTCGCCGGCATATAGCCCGTGGAGCTCAACGCCTGGGCGAAATCCTGCCAGTTCCACGCGCCCTTGGCGTCCTGCGCCACCCGCAGGACGGGTCGCTGGAACTCGATCTCGTTCACCTCGACGACGCCGCGCAGCAGCGGCGCGATGGACAGCTTGATGCTGAGGCTCTCGGTCTTGAAGAAGTGCTCGGTGAGTGGCGTGGCGGTATCGGCAATGCGCACTTTTTCCACGCGGAAATAAGGGGTTGGAAGCAGGTACAGGGCCACGTCGCCGTCCACCTGCACCTCGCGGCCGATGACGTTCCTCGCCTCCTCCTCGAAGGCGCTGCGGTAGCTGTTCCAGTCGATGAAATGCGGGACGGCGAACAGCGCGCCTAGCACCGTGATGATGAAGACGGCTATGGCAATAAGCAGGTTGTTCACCGGACTGCCCCCGACACGAGCTTCATGGTCCTTTGGGCTTCGGGTGTTGCGGTCTAGCACAGGTTTGTGGTTTCAGGGATGAGGTTTCAGGTTTCAAGTTGGACAGGTTCTGAAACCTGATCCTTAAGACCTGAGACGAAACCGACCCATCCGCCCGGTAGCGCCGGCCCAACAGATTGACCGGCGGCTCATGCAAGCCAACTCTCAGAAGGCTCCGCGCGGGCTCTCTCTTTCCCGTCGTGCCACTTCGGAGCGAACGGCCGCCCGGTCCGGGGAGGGCGGCCACCCTCCCCGGACCAACCCGCAGCCTTCGATGATTCGGGCCAAAACGATCATGCAGGGGACGGCGAGCGGCGCGCTACTCGCCCCACACCTCGCGGGCGATCTCCACCACCAAGCGGAGCTTGGCCCACTGCTCATCCTCGGCGAGGACGTTGCCTTCCTCGGTCGAGGCGAAGCCGCACTGGGGGGAGAGGCAGAGCTGGTCGAGCGGGGCGTACCGGGCGGCCTCGTCGAGGCGGCGCTTGATGTCGTCCTTCTTCTCCAGGTCGCCGGTCTTGGAGGTGACGAGGCCCACCACCACGCGCTTCTTGCCCTTGGGCAGGAAGCGCAGCGGCTCCAGCCCTCCGGCGCGGTCGGTGTCGTACTCCAGGAAGTAGCCGTCGTAGTCGATGCCGGCGAGCAGTTGCTCGGCCACCGGCTCGTAGCCGCCCTCCGAGATCCACCGGGAGCGGAAGTTGCCGCGGCAGACGTGGGTGGTGACGACCATGTCGGCCGGCTTCGACTTCAGGGCCGCGTTGATGGTCCTGGCGTAGATGCCGGGCAGCGCGCCCGGGTCCTCGCCGCGCGCCCTTACCTTCTCGCGCTCGTCGGCGGAGCAGAGGTAGCCCCAGGTGGTATCGTCGAGCTGCAGATAGCGGCAGCCGGCCTCGTAGAAGGCCTTGATGGCCTTGCCGTAGACGATCCCGAGGTCCTCGAAGAAAGCGTCCATCTCCGGGTAGATGCCGGAGCTGACGGCGTTGCGGCCGTTGCGCAGGTGCAGCACCGGCGGGGCCGGGATGGTCATCTTGGGGGTGGCCTTAGTGTTGGCCTTGAGGAACTTGAAGTGCTCCAGCATCGGGTGGTCGGCGGGAAAGTCGAGCTTGCCGGTCACGCGCACGGCCCGCGCCGAGGTCTGGACGCCCTTGAACTGTATGCCCTGCTCGGCCTGGTAGATCTCGACACCCTTGAGGCCGCCGAAGAAGTCGAAGTGCCACCAGGAGCGGCGGAACTCGCCGTCGGTGGCAAGCTTGAGACCGACCTCCTCCTGCTTCCTGGTGATCTTCCTGATCTCCTCGTCCTCCACGGCCGCCAGCCGCGCCGCGGTGATCTCACTCTTCTCACGCTTGGCGCGCGCCTCCTTCAGCGGCGCGGTCCGGAGCAGGCTGCCGACCTCGTCGGCACGGTAGGGGGCGATGGTGTCGGGCATGAGAGCTCCTCTCAGGGGGGTGGACGCGGGCCGCACGAGGTCCAAACCTGCTCGGGTCTGCCGGGGGCGTCCCGGCGCCGGCCGTCTCGTTGATGTGGACCGTCCCACCTTAGACGCACGGCGAGCGACTGGCCACGCGCTCGCGGGCCGCATCCCACGTGCCGGGGTGAGGCGTCGGGGTCAGACCCCTCGCCTCGAACGGACGAGTTTCAAGCCGAGCCCAAAGGCGAGGGGGCTGACCCCGTCCCGCCGAACGCCGCGATGATCTCGGCTGGCATGTCGCCCGACTTGATGCGCCCGGTGGCGGGGTCGCGCACTGTCCACAGCCGCGTCTCGAAGGCCTCCAGCGCCAGAGCGCCGTCGGCCCTGGTGACCCGGTGCTCAACCAGGAACACCGTGCGCCGGAACTCGCTGACCCGCGTGGCGATCGTGATGTCGTCGCCGTACTGCGACGCGACCTTGAAGACAGCGCGCGCCTCCAGCAGTGCGAGGCCGGCGCCGCCGTACTTCTCCATCATCCTGATCTTGGTGAGGCCGGTCGCCTTCTCGAACAGCAGGATGGTGGAGGCGTCGATCCACTCGAAGTAGCGGGGGTAGAAGACGATGCCCGCCGGATCGCAGTCGCCCCACTGGACGCGGACCAGCCGCTCGTTGCTCAGCGATCGGCTCAGCATGGCTGCCCCCTCCCGGCTCTCGCTCGTCACAGGGCCGCCGACATGCCGCCGTCCACCGCCAGCTCCGCGCCGGTGACATAGGAGGACTCGTCGCCGGCGAGGAACAGAGCCGCCCTGGCGACCTCCTCGGGCCGGCCCAGGCGGCGCAGGGCGGTGGATTCCACCAGCGCCTTCTCGATGGCCGGGTTCTTGAGCGCGCGCGCCGTCAGGGCCGTGTTCACGAAGCCGGGGCACAGTGCGTTCACGCGGATGCCGAACGGCGCGTACTCCACGGCGAGGCCGCGGGTGAGTGCCGTCACCGCGCCCTTGGTAGCCGAGTAGGCCGTGAGCTGACGCAGGCCGCGGTGCGCCATGATGGAGGCCACGTTGATGAGCGACCCGCGTCCCGAGGCCTTGAGCAGGGCGAAGCCGTCGCGCGCAACCCGCACCACACCATCGAGGTTCACCTCGCGGATCTTGACCCAATCCGCATCGGAGAGATGCCGGAAGTCGCCTCTCACGTTGAGGCCGGCGTTGTTGACCAGCACGTCGAGGCGGCCGTGGCCCTTCTCCGCGGCCCGGAACATGGCGGTCACGTCCTGGCCCAGGGACACGTCGGCCGTGACAGGCGTGGCTGTGAGGCCGGCCACCGCCATCTCGGCGGCGGCGGCCTCGGCACCGGCGCCGTTCACATCGGCGAGGTAGACGTGGGCGCCTTCCTCCGCGAACAACTGCGCCGTGGCGCGGCCTATGCCGGAGGCGGCCCCCGTGACCAGGGCGATGCGTCCCTCAAGCCGTCTCATCGTAGCCCTTCTTCTCAGGCAGCGGCGTTTTCGGCGGCGGCGGATGCGGCGCTGGCACCTTCTCGCGCATGGTCACGAGTTCCTCGGCGATGGACGGGTGCAGCGCCACTGTGGCGTCGAAGTCGGCCTTGGTGGCGCCCATCTTGATCGCAATGGCCGCCATCTGCACGATCTCTGCCGCGTCCGGCCCCACGATATGGCAGCCCACCACCTTGTCGGTGTCGCCGTCCACCAGCAGCTTCAGCACCACGCGCTCGTCGCGACCCGACAGGGTATGCTTCAGCGGCCGGAAGCGGGCGCGGTAGATGTCTAGCTTGGGATAGCGCTGGCAGGCGATGTGCTCCGGCAGGCCCACAGTGCCGATCTCGGGCGTGGAGAACACCGCCGTCGGCACCAGGTCATGGCTCACCGTCCAGGGCTTGTTTCCGAACACCGTATCGGCGAACGCGTGGCCCTCGCGGATGGCCACCGGCGTCAGGTTCACCCGATCGGTCACATCGCCCACGGCGTAGATGCCGGGGACCGAGGAACGCGACTCGGCGTCGACCAGCACCTGCCCCACCGGCCCGAGCTTCACGCCCACATTCTCCAGGCCCAGGCCTCGGGTGTTCGGTCCACGCCCGGTCGCGAACATGATGCAAGCCGTCTGCGTGGTGGAGCCGTCCTTCAAGGTCACCCGGTAGGCGCCCGCCTTGCCGGCGATGCCCGCGATGTCAGCATTGGTGCGCACCTCGATGCCGCGTTTGGCCATCTCCTCCATCAAACCGCTGCGCAGATCGTCGTCGAAGCCGCGCAGGACCTTCTGCCCGCGGTAGACCAGGGTGGTCCTGGCGCCGAGTCCGTTGAAGATGCCCGCGAACTCCACCGCGATGTAGCCTCCGCCCACGATCATGATGGAGGCGGGCAACTCCTTGAGGTGGAACGCCTCGTTGGAGGTGATGGCATGCTCGGCGCCGGGAATGTCGGGCTTCACCGGGTGCCCGCCGGTCGCCACCAGGATCACACGCGCCGTCACCTTGCGGCCATCGTCGGCCAGCGCCACGGTATTCGGACCGGCTATGGTGGCGCGGGTGTCGAAGGCGGTGGCCCCGGCGTTGCCGACGGTGCGGCGGTAGAGGCCCTCCAGGCGCGCGATCTCCTTGTCCTTGTTGGCGATCAGCGTCGGCCAGTCGAAGCGGGCGCCGTCCGTCGTCCAGCCGAATCCGGCCGAATCCTCGAAGTCGTCGCGGAAGCGGCTGGCGTAGACCAGAAGCTTCTTGGGCACGCAGCCGCGGATCACGCAGGTGCCGCCGAAGCGGTACTCCTCGGCGATCGCCACCCTGGCTCCGTGCTGTCCGGCAACGCGCGCCGCCCGCACGCCGCCCGACCCGCCGCCAATGATGAAGAGGTCGAAGTCGTATTGGCTCATCGGTCGGGTGCTCACGGTAGGCGTCGCTCTCGCTGGCGCTGGCGACGTGAAGATGCTCTCCGTGCCGGCAATGTTCAAGGCGCCGCCGCCGCTTGCGACTGGCCCTTGCTATCATGGCCGGGAAGACGCCCTCGCTTCACTTTGCCGCTTTTGGGATCGGCCATCACGGGGCGTTTGTCGATGAGCTGCCTGTGGCGGGTCGGCCGTGCTCGCCGCTGTGTGTCCGGAGTGTGCGGCTTCCGCTACGCGCAGGGAACATTACCGACCCGGCCACGTTCCCGATGGTCACACCGCAGGGCGTTGGGGGAAGCAGCCAGAATGCCGCCGGACCGAGATAATCCGTCCCGGTGGTGGGCGTTGGCTGCAGAGGCGCGTGCGGTCGCGACCGAGATGACCGATCCTCAGGCCCGCAAGATCATGCTGAAGATCGCGGAGGGCTACGAGCGCCTGGCTCGTCGCGCCGAGAGCCGCAACAAAGGCTCCACCTGAGCCTTTCGCGAATGGCTGCCGGCCGGGAACCCCGCCAGGGTGGCGGTGTTAATTACACCCATGACCCGTTCCTCGTTGCAAGACGACCCGAAGCATTGGCGCCAGCTGGCTCAAGACGCACGCGCGACAGCGGACCAGCTCGACGATCCGGACGCCAAAAAGACGATGCTAGAGATTGCGGAAGGCTACGATCAGCTGGCATCGAGCGCAGAGAAGAGGATGGCCTCCAAGCCGGGCAAGTGAACGTGCAGGCTGAGGATCGTCGCGCTCACGGTCGATTGCTCGACGAACGGGAGCGCATTGCCTGGACCGCCGCATCGGCGAGCCATTGCGGGTCAAAGTTTCCGCTCTTGGCCAGGCCGAGAACGATGTCCGCGAGCTTCAGGCGGGCCGCCTCGATAGCCTTCGGACGTCCGCTGACGGTCGGGGCGAGCCGACCCCAGGCGTCATCGAAAGCCTTTCCGAGCGCCTTTAGCTGATCCGGGCCATAGGACCCGCTCGCGATGAGCTGGCGCGCTTTCATGGCCCTGAACTCCCCCCATAGCCGAGCTTCAGCTTGCCCTTGAGGTTTGTCAACAGCCTCGCAACTGCGCGAGACCGGGGCATGACGGCGGACGTAGTCTACCGAGCGCCGGCAGACCGGCCCCAGGCCCCAAGCGGGGGGCGGCCCCCGGACAAGCGCCATCAGGCGCCCGATCGCGGGAGCATCGCGCCGCGCCGGCCATCTCGAAGGGTCGATGCGGTTGTTTGATGGACAGCCGCCATAGCGGTCACGGCGGCCTGCCCGGGCCGCGTGTGCGGGCTTGCGCGAGATTGTGCGTGCCTGAGACCCCGACTACAGGTCCACGCCCCGGCGGCGCAGCTCCTGGCGCGCCTGCTGCTCCAGCTCGGCGCCGATGCGCTCGCCCCAGCGCTGCCCCAGGGTCGTCGACTCGCGCACGATCTTCGGCTGCACGCCGGCGAACTTGAGCCCCACAGGCGACTTGTAGAAGGCGATGATCGCATTCAGCTCCTGCAGGGAGAGCTCGGCGGCGTAGAGCCCGGCGATCTGGTCGATCAGCTCGCCCTTGCGCTCCAGGAAGCGGGGGACCAGCTGGTCGAAGACCTCGCGGATCTCTTTCGCCTTGTTCGGCGCCAGCACCATGAAGCTGCGGCTCATCTGGTCGAAGATCAGCGGCATGGCCTCGTCGAACTGCCTCACGGCGCCGGAGCGCACCATCATTTCCTTTGCGGCCTCGTGGCGCGCGCGGCCGGGGGTCTGGGCGCGGGTTGCGCCCACGCTCACCGCCACGATGCCGGACAGGCCGAGGAGCAGGCCAGGAAGGAGCACGCGAGGGGCGCTGCGAAACGCGCTTCGAGACATCGTGTCAGGCGTCATGGGGGCAGCACCCTATGCTCGACTCGGAGACAGCGCGGAGCCTAACCGGATTGCGCGTGGCTGTCGCGATGCAGGACGACCACCCCGTCGGGACCGCCGACGATGGCCGTGTTGGCGATGTTGAGGAACAGGCCGTTCTCCACCACGCCGGGGACCTGTTTCAGGGCCGCGTCCAGCGCCTCCGGCTCGCCGATGCGGCCGAAGGCGCAGTCGAGGATGTAGTGGCCGCTGTCGCTGACGAATGGCTCCCCGTCCGGCTTCAGACGCAGCGCGATCCCGCCCGTGCAGCCGGCCTTGGCGGCCAGAGCCTCGACGAGGTTGCGCGTGGCGGCGAGGCCGAAGCGCACCACCTCCACGGGCAGCGGGAAGGCGCCCAGCGTGGCGACGCGCTTGGTGTGGTCGGCGATCACCACCATGCGGCCGGAGGCCACGGCCACAATCTTCTCGCGCAGCAGCGCCCCGCCGCCGCCCTTGATGAGGCGCAGCTGCGGGTCGATCTCGTCGGCCCCGTCGATGGTGAGATCGAGCGACGGCTGGCTGTCGAGATCGATCAGCGGAATGGCCAGCCGCTCGGCCCGTGCCCGCGTCGCCTCCGACGTGGGCACGCACACGACCTGCAGGCCCTGCTTGACCCGCTGCCCTATGAGATCGACAAAATGCGCCGCCGTAGAGCCGGTGCCGAGCCCCAGCGCCATGCCGTCCTTCACCAGCGCGATGGCGCGCTGGGCGGCCTGGCGCTTGTAGCGATCGGCGGTCATGGATTGGATTGAGGCCGCGCCCGCGCCGCAAGGTCCCCTCCCCCCTTGTGGGGGAGGGACAGGGTGGGGGGAAATCCCGAACATCGCAGGGAGGGGTTCCCCCCACCCCTAGCCCCTCCCCACAAGGGGGAGGGGAACGTTGCGGCTCGCGGCGTGCGCACGCTCACAGTCCGCCCATCAGCATGTACTTGGTCTCCAGGAACTCCTCGATGCCGTGGTGGGAGCCTTCGCGGCCGAGGCCCGACTGCTTGTAGCCGCCGAAGGGGGCCACCTCGTTGGAGATCAGCCCCTCGTTGATGCCGATGATGCCGCATTCCAGCGCCTCGGCCACGCGCCACACCCGGCCCAGGTCGCGGGCGTAGAAATAGGCGGCCAGGCCGAACGGGGTGTCGTTGGCCTGGGCGATCACGTCCTCCTCCGTCTTGAACTTGAAGAGCGGCGCCACTGGCCCGAAGGTCTCCTCGCGCGCCACCATCATCTCGCGCGTGACATTGGCGAGCACCGTGGGCTCGTAGAAGTTGCCGCCCAGCGCATGCCTCTTGCCGCCCACCACGGCGCTGGCGCCCAGCCTGAGCGCGTCGGCCACGTGCTCCTCGACCTTCTCGACTGCGGCCTTGTTGATGAGCGGGCCGGTGGTGACGCCCTCGGCGGTGCCGGGCCCCACCTTCATCCTGCTCACCTCGGCGGCCAGCTTCTCAGCGAAGGCGTCGTACACGCCTGCCTGCACATAGATGCGGTTGGCGCACACGCAGGTCTGGCCGGCGTTGCGGTACTTGGAGGCCATGGCACCCTGCACGGCCTTGTCGATGTCGGCATCGTCGAACACGATGAACGGCGCGTTGCCGCCCAGCTACAGGCCCAGCTTCTTGATGGTGGGCGCGCACTGCCCCATCAGGATGCGGCCGATCTCGGTGGAGCCGGTGAATGTGAGCATGCGCACGTCGGGGTTGGAGGTCAGCTCCTTGCCGACCGCGCTCGCCTTGCCGGTGATGACGTTGAACACGCCCTTGGGGATGCCGGCCTCCTCGGCCAGCGCCGCCAGGGCCAGCGCCGTGAGCGGCGTCTCGGAGGCCGGCTTCAGCACCATGGTGCAGCCCACCGCCAGGGCCGGGCCGGCCTTGCGCGTGATCATGGCGGCGGGGAAGTTCCACGGCGTGATGGCTGCCACCACGCCCACGGGCTGCCGGATGACGACGATGCGGGCGTCGGCCTTGAAGGTGGGGATGGTCTCGCCGTAGACGCGCTTGGCCTCCTCGGCGAAGAACTCGATGAAGCCGGCCGCGTAGGCGATCTCGCCCGCCGCCTCGGCCAGCGGCTTGCCCTGCTCGCTGGTGAGCAGCAGCGCCAGCTCGCGCGTGTTCTGGGTGATCAGGTCGAACCAGCGGCGCAGCAGCCGGGAGCGCTCCTTGGCGAGCAGCTTCGACCAAGCCGGCAACGCGCAGTGGGCCGCCTCGATGGCGGCGCGCGTCTCGGCCTCGCCGAAATCGGGCACGCGGGCCATGATCTCGCCCGTGGCCTTGTTGGTGACAGGAACGGTGGGCTCGCCGACCCAGCGGCCATCCACGTAGCACTGGCTCCTGGCGAGGTTGAGGGTAGGCGTGTCCATGGCAAGCTGCTCCGCACTTTGGGGTGCGCCCCGTCGTCGTTGCAACCTGTGTAGGCCCCTTGGTGGAGGGAGGCAAGGTTGGGGCGCCGCGCGGTTCCCTCTCTCCGCGCAGCCTTCTTCGCGAACCGGGGCACTCGCGTGGAAGGCCGTCGGCGGGCTGGTCCCTGGGTGCCCGTCACCCCGGTCTTCTGGTGGTCACACCACCGTCGCCCATCGGGGGCGGTCATTGCAAGGTCGCCCAGCAGTTGGCCAAGGGCGACAGGGGAGGGAGACGCTCGCTACTTGAGCTTGTATCCCAGCCGGACGCCGGCGCTGGTGAGACCGGTATTGTTATCGCACAGGTCGGCATTGGACATGTGCGAGATTGTGCCATAGACGGTCCAGCGCTCGTCGAGAGCGTAGCCGAGCGAGGCCGACTCGCGGAAGTTGAGCGAGCAACCGTAGGAATCATCGAGGCCGCCACCGGTCGGCCCATCGTGCAGGGCGCCTCCGAACGTCAGTTCCAGCGAGAGCCTGGGCATGAGTTGCGCGTCCCAGCTGAGGCCGGCGTAGAGCTGGCTGGTGTCGCCCTGGGTGTTGACGCTGGCGCCGACGTGAACGCGGGGCCTGAGCGCGAAATCGAGCAGCGGGTTGTCATAGCGGCCGCCGGGCCGGCGGAACAACAGTTCCAGGTTGAGGTCTGCCCCGCCTTCACCGTTGTTGGCGTTGATGCTGTGCGCCATGACGCCGGCGCGTACCTCGTCAACCAGAGGCGATGGCGGCCCGCCTGCGGCGGTTTGCGCCGATGCCATCGGCGCCCACCCCAGCCAAGCCGCGGCGGCAAGGACGATAGCAGCGTGCTTGACAGGCGAAATCTCGCTCAAGCGCATACCTCGGTCTCCGTACGCGGCACCAACTGGCGGCAGCCGGCCAACCTGAACTCGCCCCATCGGCGCGATCTCTTATCACACGCCGGTCTCGACCGACAGCACGCTGACGGCATGGCTGATCGTGCGCCTGTACAAGTGTGGCACGATTGATACTCCTGCCCGAAATGGGTGCAGCGTGATGGGCGGAAGCCCGGCTGCCATCCAAACGCCCCGACCGTGCTGCAAGTAGGCTGCGAGCCAGCCGCCCCGCATCAGCCCCAGTTCCCACCCTTCCACTCCGCCACCCATCCACCCTGCATGTCCCTGGACCTCTCCGGCGTCACCATCGTCTTCGACCTCGACGGCACGCTCGTCGACACCGCGCCCGATCTCGCTGCCGCCGCCAACCATGTGTTCGGCCTGATCGGCCTCGCCCCGGTCTTGCCCGCCGAGCTGCATCCGATGATCGGCCGCGGTTCCCGCGCCATGATCGAGGAGGGGTTGAGGCTGCATGGCGTCATCAAGACGCCAGCTGAGGTGGACCGGCTGCACAAGCTGTTCTTCCCCTACTACGCCGACAACATCGCCGTGCTAAGCCGGCCGTTCGAGGGCATCCCGGCGCTGCTCGACAAGCTCCTGCAGGCGGGGGCGCGGCTGGCGGTGTGCACCAACAAGCT
>DATMZP010000239.1:0-3917 GCA_035573595.1 Hyphomicrobiaceae bacterium | reverse complement strand
GGCCCACGATCTTGAGGAGGCGCCTGTACTCCTCGGGCGTCAGCCCGTGCTCGGCGACGATTCCCGGGGTGATGGCGGGGGGCTTGGGGGTGGGCTTTGGGTCGTTCATCTTTAGGCGGCGCGCGAATCTGCTCCTGGCTGCGCTGCCTGTATAACGGTCTTAGTCCTGGGAGTCCCCGTTGTAAGGCCAGGGGCGGCCTTGCGAGGCTAACGCGCCAGCAATCCCCGAGCGCGGTCAGCCCGGAAGCGCAGGGTCGTGCATCTCGAGGCGCTTCTCGATCGCGCCGAGCCGAACCTCGACCCGCAGCATGTGAGCGTCCTGGCTCGCAAGAATCTGAACAACGCCGGATAGCGCACTGCGAGTCTCGTGCAGGTCTGCTGCGATGGCATCGACCTTCCTGTCGAGCCTGCGCAGATACTCCAGCACCAAGTTGTCGACTTGCTCTGCCATAGTGCCAATTTCGCAGACCCAGGGGCGGAAAGCAAGCGTCGTCTGCCGGGGGTGCATTGTGGGACTACGGCCTATCGCCTATTGCCCGCTGCGCCGGAGCCAGGGGCGGGTGCTGACGGGGACCTCCTCCGCGGTGCTGGGCTGGTAGTAGAGCGTCACCTCGGGGATGCGGCCCTCGGCCAGCGCGCGGCGGGTAGGGCCGTGCGTGACGGCGTAGGTGTCGAAGCCGACGCGGCGCATGTAGGGGATCTGGTCCGACAAGACGTTGCCGACAGCGCGCAGTTCGCCGGTGAAGCCGTGCTTGTCGCGCAGCAGCCGGGCGGTGGAGAAGGCGCGGCCGTCGGCGAACTTGGGGAAGCTGAGGGCGATCAGGGCGAAGCGGCCGAAGTCCGCGGCGAGGTCGTCGATGGCCTCGCCGGGCTCGATCTGCAACCCGAGCGGCGCGTTGCGCCCCGTGAGCCGGTCGCGCTCGGCGAGCCAGCGCGTCTTGGAGAGGATGAGGGGACCATTGGCCAGCGGTTCGTCGTCCGCGGGCTTCGTCCATGCATCGGTGTGGAACGCAGCGCCGCGCCAGATCGGCCCGCCGGGATCGGGCTCGCCGCTGACCGCGAATGCGCCGGAATTCCCCTCCCCCTTGTGGGGAGGGGCTGGGGGTGGGGGGACTCCCGATTCGTGAAGTTCGGGGTTCCCCCCCACCCTGTCCCTCCCCCACAAGAGGGGAGGGGATCCTGTGGCCCTCTCCCGATCATCAAGCGGCATAGAGGGCTTCCTTGAAGGGGGCGTCGCCCAGGCGGGTGTAGGCCGCGAGGAAGGGTTCCTCGGGGCCGGTGCGCAGCTCCAGGTAGCGCTGCACCACCTTCTCCACCGCATCGACGATGCCGTCCGGGCCGAAGCCGGGGCCGGAGATCTCGCCGATCGCGGCGTCCTCCGCGCCCGAGCCGCCCAGCAGCAGCTGGTAGTGCTCCTCGCCGCGCTTCTCCACGCCCAGGATGCCGATGTGGCCGACGTGGTGGTGCCCGCAGGCGTTGATGCAACCCGAGATCTTGATCTTGAGGTCGCCGATCTGGTCCTGGCGGGCGGCCAGCCGCTCGGAGATGCGCTGAGCGATGGGAATCGAGCGGGCGTTGGCCAGCGCGCAATAGTCGAGGCCGGGGCAGGCGATGATGTCCGTCGCCAGCCCCGCATTGGCCTCGGCGAGGCCGATGGCCTTGAGCGCCCGATACACCTCCGGCAGGTCGCCGAGCCGGACGTGCGGCAGTACCAGGTTCTGCTCGTGCGTGACGCGCACCTCGTCGAAGGAGTAGCGCTCCGCCAGGTCCGCTATCGCGTCCATCTGGTCGGCCGATGCGTCGCCGGGAATGCCGCCGATGGGCTTCAGCGAGATGGTGACGATGGCGTAGCCCGGTTGCCTGTGGCCGTGGGTGTTGCGTACGACCCAGCGGTCGAACGCCCGCTCGGGCACGCGGATGGCGGCCGCGGCTGCGGGGCGCTCATCGAAGGCCGGCGGGGCGAAGTAGGCCTGGATGCGGCGGATCTCCTCGTCGGGGAGCTTCAGGGCGCCGTCGCGGATGCGCTGCCAATCCTCCTCGACCTCGGCGGCAAAGGCCTCCAGACCCAGGGCGTCCACCAGGATCTTGATGCGCGCCTTGTAGATGTTGTCGCGCCGGCCGTGCAGATTGTAGACCCGCAGGATCGCCTCAAGGTAGCTCAGCAGATCCTCCTCCGGCAGGTCGTCGCGGATCAGCTTGGCGATGATGGGCGTCCGTCCCATGCCGCCGCCCACCCACACGGCGAAGCCGAGGCCGCCGTCGGCGAGGCGCTTGAGGTGGAGGCCGATGTCGTGCAGCTTCATGGCCGCGCGGTCGTGCTCGGAGGCGATCACCGCCACCTTGAACTTGCGCGGCAGGAAGCTGAACTCGGGATGCAGCGACGACCACTGGCGGATGATCTCCGCATAGGGGCGCGGGTCGGCCACCTCGTCGGCGGTGGCGCCGGCGAAATGGTCGGCGGTGACGTTGCGGATGCAGTTGCCCGAGGTCTGGATGGCGTGCATCTCCACGTCGGCCAGCTCGTCCAGGATATCGGGGACGTCGGACAGCCTCGGCCAGTTGAACTGCAGGTTCTGGCGCGTGGTGAAGTGGCCGTAGCCGCGGTCGTACGTGCGCGCGATGTGGGCGAGCTTGCGCATCTGCCGCGAGGAGAGCGTGCCGTAAGGGACGGCGATGCGCAGCATGTAGGCGTGGAGCTGCAGGTATACGCCGTTGCGCAGGCGTAGCGGTTTGAACTCGTCCTCGTTGAGCTCGCCGGAGACGCGGCGCGCCACTTGGTCGCGGAACTGGGCCACCCGCTGGCGCACGAACTGGGCGTCGAACTCGTCGTAGCGATACATGGCTCAAGCGGCCTCGACGGAGACGGGGTCAGACCCCTCGCCTCCAGGGTTGTGAGGAGCTCGGATGTTCGATGCGAGGGGTCTGACCCCGGCCGCAGCGGCACGCACATACCCCGGCACATCGTCCAGGATGCTCGGACCATCCACCCGCACCCGCTCGCGCATGCGCGACGGCACCCGGCGGCCGGCGGCCTCGGCCACCTCGGCCAGGTACGGTTCCACCACCAAGTTCGCCGCCGCATCGCGGGCGCCCTGCTCCTGCAGCGCACGGGCTTCGTCGGGCGAGCGGGCCACAGCGGCGGCCTCGATGCTCTCGACCCAGCGGCCGTCGGCGGAGAGAAACACGACGATGCCGTCGTGCAGCCGGTTGGCGGTCAGAACGGCTACGTCGGGTGCGCGCTTGCTCACTGCAGGGTCTCCAGTTCCAGGGACGGCGGCGTCCCCATGCGGCGCTCCGGCGCTGCCGTGCGCCGATAGACGGCGACGGACTGCGGGCGTTCGAGGCAAGCATCGCTCCAGTCGAGGCCGACGAAGATCACGGCGGGGCCGACGAAGCCCAGGTGGGTGACGCAGTCGGCGAGGTCGCCGAGGGTGGTGGCGGCGGCGCGCTCGTCCGCGCGGGTGCCGTTCTCGACCAGGACGACAGGGGTGCCAGGGTCGGCACCGGCGGCAAGCAGGTGGCGGCGGATGACCGGCGCGTTGCCGACGCCCATATAGATGGCGCACGCGGCGCCCGGCGCGGCCAGCGCCTCCCAAGCGAGGTCCGGCAGGCCGTCGGAGGTGGCGCCGGTGGCGACGGAGAACTGGCGCACCCGCTCGCGGAGCGTCACGGGCAGGCCGATGCGGGCGGCACAGGCGTGGGCCGCCGTCACGCCGGGGACCACCTCGACGGGAATGCCGGCCTGCTGCAGCGCCGCCATCTCCTCGGCGGCGCGACCGAAGATGAGCGGATCGCCGCCCTTGAGGCGCGCCACGACCTTGCCGGCCTTGGCCTCGCGCACCAGGGTGCGGTTGATCTCGGCCTGGGGCGTGGAGGCCCCGTGCGGGTTCTTGCCGACAAAGATGCGCTCGGCGTCG
>DATMZP010000238.1:0-2043 GCA_035573595.1 Hyphomicrobiaceae bacterium | reverse complement strand
GTGGGCTTCCGAGGCGGGGGCGCAGGGGGTCACGCTGGGTGTCTCCGGGGCGCCTTCCCTGGAGGCCCTGCCATACGACCTGGAGCGGCCGGCCTGACGTCGAGCCGGCCGTCCCGGTGCGCCCGCTTCCGCCTACTTCGGCGCCGGTGTGGCGATCGGCTTGGTCTTATCGACCACGTAGGTGACGAGGATGCGGGTCGCCTTCGTGCCGGCCTTGCCCTCATGCGGCGTGCTGGCCGGTACGGCGAAGCTCTCCCCGGCCTTGAAGACCATCGGCCCCTTGCCCTCGATCGCCAGCTGCAGCTCACCTTCCAGCACATAGCTGGTCTCCACGCCCGGGTGGGTATGGCGGGCGACGGGCGTGCCCGGCTCGAGCTCTACGAGCTGCATGTGGATGACATGCCCGTCGGGGTACTCGGTCTTCTGCAGCAGCGTGCGTTTGACGGGGTCTTTGGTGGGCGGCGTGATGGTCTGGGCAAAGCCCACCGACGCCGCGAGCACCAGGCCGGCTCCGATCGCGAGCAGCCTCTTCATGAGCGTTCTCCCATTTTGTGGTTGGTGAGTATGCAGCCTATCCTTCCGCAGGGGCGCTGTCGACTGCTGGGTGTAACGGGAGGGTTGTTAAGCTGTGTGCGTGGCGGAACCGTCGGCAGCCCCTGGCGTTTGCCCGCGATGGGGCTTCTACGCGATCCGCTCGTCCTGCTGCTCTTGGCCGCTGCTGCGGCCATTGCGTTCTTTATCGTGGGGCTGGCGATCTAAAGTCGGCGAGGCGGCCGCACGCCCGTAGGGCGCAATCGTGCGAAGCGCGATTGCGCCGAACCGACCTCGCCTCGGAGAGGGCCAATCGGTGCAATGCCGCTTCGCAGCATTGCACCCTACGTTGGCCGCCTACCCCGCAATCTTTGAGAAGTCGGCCACGGTGAGGGTGGCGGCGCGGATCTCGGAGAGGAGAGCGAGCCGGTTGGCGCGCAGCTGGGCGGCGTCGGGGCCGTCGGCGACGTTGACCGTCACCTTGTCGAAGAAGGCATCGACGGGGGCGCGCAGCTCGGCCAGCGCGCGCATGGCGCCGGCGAAGTTCTCCACGTTGATGGCGGCGGCTGTGTCCTGCTTCACGCTCTCGATGGCTGCCGCCAGCGCCAGCTCCTCCTTCACGGTCAGCTTGTCGAGATCGTAGGCGCCGGCGTAGCTCTTCTTGTCCTTCTTCTCCTCGTCGCGGACGATGTTGATGGCGCGGCGCACGCCGATCAGCAGGTTGGCGCCGTCATCGGTCTTGAGGAACTCGCCCAGCGCCTCGACGCGCTTCACGATCAAGGCGAGGTCGTCCTGCCCCCCGAGCGAGAACACCGCATCGATCAGGTCGTGCCGCGCCCCCTTCTCGCGCAGGTGCACCTTGAGGCGGTCGGCGAAGAAGGCGAGGAGGTCGTCCAGGGTCTGCTTGCCCGGTATTTGCTGCCGCTTCTCTGAGTTCGGTTTGCTGGCGGCATCATGGAGTGCTTTGAGCTTGAAAGGTTCCACACTCAACCCGAACGCCTGCTCAAGCGGAAGTCGCAGATCGTTCTCCAGCACGATGCGGATCACGCCGAGCGCGGCGCGGCGGAGTTGGTAGGGGTCGCCGGAGCCGGTGGGCTTCTCGCCGATGGCCCAGAAGCCGACCAGGGTGTCGAGCTTGTCGGCGAGCGCCACGGCCACGGCCACGGCATCACCATCCTCCACCCGCGGCACCGTGTCATTCGGCCCCTTGGGCTTGTAGTGTAGCTCGATGGCACGTGCGATCTCCGGCTTGGCGCCGGCGGCTTCCGCGTAATAGTGGCCCATCAGGCCCTGCAGCTCGGGGAACTCGCCGACCATGCCGGAGACGAGGTCGGCCTTGGCGAGTTGCGCCGCACGCCGTGCATCCTCCGGGTTGGCGTCCACCGCGCCGGCAATATAGTAGGCCGCCTCCGCTACCCGCTCCACGCGGTCTCTCTGGCTGCCGAGCTTCTCGTGGAAGGTGATGCCGGCGAGGCTCCCCGCCATCTCGTCGAGCGGACGCTTCTTGTCCTG
>DATMZP010000237.1:0-5437 GCA_035573595.1 Hyphomicrobiaceae bacterium | reverse complement strand
CCGCTCCACCTCGCGGTCGAGCTCCACGAACGGCACACCGAGCGTCTCGGCCGTCCGTTGCCCCAGCGTGGTCTTGCCGGCGCCGCGTAGACCGACGAGGGCGATGCGGCCGTGCACCGCCCGGGCACTGCCGAACCGCTCGTCAAGGAGCCGGCGCGCCTCGGCCAGCTCGGGCGGCGACAGCCGCTCCAGCTGGTGGATCGTTAACGCCAGGTCGAGCGGCGGGTCGGACTGGTCGCTCACCAGCTGGGCGACCTGCGAGCCCAGCGCGTCGGCAATCTGGAGCAGGACCAGCAACGACGGGTTGCCGACCCCCCGCTCCAGGTCCGCCAGGTAGCGCTCGGACACGCCCGAGGCCCGCGACAGGGCCTTGCGCGACATGCCGCGCCCGGTGCGCCGGAGCCGGACGCGCTCGCCCAGCCGCTTGAGATAGGCGGTCGGCGCGTCGCCACGGCGCGGCTCGGGGGCGGAGGTGGCTGTGTCGGTGGGCATGCGATCTTGATACGGCCGAGGTGACGATGCAGGATACTACACCGACACCCCTCGCTCTCTGCAAAACAGCTCCAGCTCGATCCTGACGGATTTGCCATTCCATGGGGAATATTCGACCACAGGGCGCCGTGGGCTCTCCAGGACAAGACGCAACACGCCGGCACCCTGAGTCGCCGAAGGAGGGACGCATGGCCTATCCGCGCATCTACAATGCCGCAGCCGACATGATTGACCGCCACGCCGCGGCCGGCCGTGCGGCCAAGGCCGCGTTCATCGACCCCAACGAGACACTGAGCTACGGCGAGCTGCGGGCGCGCACCGGTTGCATGGCGAACCTGCTCGCCACCTACGGCATCCCGCGCGAGTCGCGGGTCGCCCTCCTGCTACTCGACACGGTCGACTTTCCCGTGGCATTCTGGGGCGCCGTCAAGGCCGGGGTGGTGCCGGTGTGCCTCAACACCCTTCTGACCACCGAGCAGTACGCCTATATCCTCGCCGACTGCCGCGCCAGGGCCTTGTTCGTATCGCCCGAGCTGCTGCCCGTGGTGCAACCCGTCCTGGGCCAGCTGCCGTTTCTCAGACACGTGTTCGTCGCGGGCGGCGAGCCGCCGGCCTTCGCCCTGTCGCTCCGCGGCGAGATGGGGTTCCAGCAGCCCGAGACGGCGATTGCCGACACCTGCGCCGACGAGACCGCGTTCTGGCTCTACTCCTCCGGGTCCACCGGCATGCCGAAGGGCGTTCGGCACGTGCATTCGAGCCCGATGGAGACGGCGCGGCTCACCGGCCAGGAGTGCCTCGGCCTGCGCGAGGACGACGTGATCTACTCCGCTGCCAAGCTGTTCTTCGCCTACGGCCTCGGCAACGCCATGTCGCTGCCCCTGTCGGTCGGCGCCACCACGGTGCTGCGGCCCGAGCGCGCCACCCCTGAGGTGGCCTTCGAAACCCTCAAGCGACACCAGCCCACGTTCTTCTTCGCCGTGCCCACGCTCTACACCGCCCTGCTGGCTCATCCGCAGGGAACGCCGGAGAACGGCTCGGCGCGGCTTCGCATCTGTGTCTCGGCCGGCGAGGCACTGCCGGCGGAGGTGGGCAGGGCGTTCCGCGCCAGGTTCGGCGTCGACATCCTCGATGGCGTGGGCTCCACCGAGATGTTGTACATGTACGTCTGCAACAGCCCCGCGGCGCAGAAATACGGCACCTCGGGGCGACCGGTGCCGGGCTACGATATCCGCCTCGTAGACGAGAAGGGTGGCGATGTGGATGACGGCGAGGTGGGCGAGATGCTGGTCAAGGGCCCCTCGGCCGGCGACGGCTACTGGAACCAGCGCGATCGGAGCCGCGCCACCTTCGAAGGCGGCTGGACCCGTACGGGCGACAAGTACATCCGCGATGCCGACGGGTTCTACACCTACCAGGGCCGTAGCGACGACATGTTCAAGGTGTCGGGCATCTGGGTCTCGCCGTTCGAGGTGGAGAGCGCGCTGGTCGGCCACGAGGCCGTGCTGGAGGCGGCCGTGGTGCCCAAGCAGGATGCGGACGGTCTGCTCAAGCCCAAGGCCTTCATCGTCCTCAAGCCCGGCAGGAGCGCCGCCAACGGCCTGCCCGAGGAGCTGAAGGAGCGCGTCAAGGCCAAGGCCGGGATGTGGAAGTACCCGCGCTGGATCGAGTTCGTCGATGTGCTGCCCAAGACGGCGACGGGGAAGATCCAGCGGTTCAAGCTGCGCGAGGCCAGGTAGGTCGGCTGCGCGCTGATGGGCGCACCATCACGTGCGGCACCGGCGTGGTGGCGGCGGGCGACGGTGCGCACCGTCGGAGGCTTTGCGGGGTCAGGCCCGCATCTTCGCGCGGCCGTTCTTGGCCGGCTGCCCTTTCCTTGGTTCGTCCTTCGCGAACTTGGCCCGCAGCGCCTCCATCTGCTCCGCGCTCGGCAGCCGCTTGCCCTGGGCACGTACGATGGGCCTCCTCATCTTGTGCCACGCACGCCCGATGCCTCGCTTGAGCCGCTCGCCCAGCCACCCCGCCATCATGATCGGCGGCAAAGGCTCGGCCGGCGTCGTGCCTATTGGCTTCAGCGCTTGTCTCACCTTGTCCCCCTCCCGTTGTGGATGATTCGTTGTCGAGAATAGCAACTCCGCGCGCTTGCGCTTCTCAGCGGCTTGGGGATGAATTTCAGGGCTTAGCCTTGCGGTGCTTCATGTCGTGCGGACTTGGCCTGTCCGCTTGGCCGTCCTCCCGTGGCGAATCGAAAAACTCCGGTCAGCCCGAGCTGACTGGGGTAGGGATCCGTCCACCTTCATGGCCTTGACCGCTTTCCCGAATCGTGGGGTCCGTCCTGTTTCAAGCCGATGACGCCGCTTCCCATTTGTCTGTGATCGTCGGCCGTTGCAGGAAACGGGGTGGTCATATGAAGCTGGTCCTTGCAGCTGTGGCGTTCGTCTGCGCCGCCGCAGTCATGGTGCCTGCATCGGCTGTAGGCATCCCGAGGTCCCACAGCCTTGCACCCATGGTCGAGACCGTCCAGCAGAAGCCGCCATCCAAGCCTTCATCAGAAAAGCAGAAACACGAGCGGTGTTTCGTTCGCTGCTGGAATTCCTGTTGGGGGTTCCACTGCGTGGAGAGATGCCGGTGCGGGTGCTCCTCCGAGAAACCGGACTATTGCGCCAAGCTCATTTGGGGCCTGAGATTCAGATAGTGCGCTCGCTTGCTTCCAGTGCAGGGTCGACCTGCCAGACTGCCCTGGGAGCGCCTCATCCACCAGCCGACTTCGTCAATGTCACCGCGTCGTCGAGGAGTTCGCCATGGGCTTCACGATGGCGGGCAGATCGCACCCGAAACCATGTAGTTTCCGGAGCGCGGCCATATCGAGGCGGAGACGAAGATACGGACCAAACCAAAGGCGCAGCATTGATCGTCCAGATGGTGGGGATTGCTTGGAGCCACGGCACCACGGATAGCGTCCGGAAACGTGCTGCCTTCGTCTCCGCGATAGGCGCCGGATCAAGAGAACCAACCCCGCCGCATCTCCCACAAAGGAGTCGTGAGCATTAGGCACCTCTTTCGCACGGCGCCACCACGAGACTTGTCCCTAGTTTCCAATTACTTGGACGATTGACAGTAGCGGCCTGAGCGAGCCAAGGTCGCAGCTGCAATCAATGGGGCGATCCATTTTGACTGCCGTCTCTCGCCGGGGCAGCGAACGCGTCTCGGTCACGATTCCCCAGCCGGTCTGAGCGGGCCGGCGCGTTGGGCCTTGCGAATCAGGGACCTTCGGCATGGGGATGGACCGACGGCGCAGCTCGCCGAGCACCTGAGCAACACTCAATGGATTTCACACGAACGGCGTGGGGCAAATGACGAGCCGGTTCTTTGAGCAGCCGATCCTGAACTCGCCGTATTCGATCCCCAGCCGGCATCACGTTCTCGACAAGGAGGGCCAGCCCGTCGATGCGCCGCCCGCGGAGGGGCGGCGGCGCTCGGAGCTGATGACGCCGATGCCGCGGTCGCGGATGCAGCAGCGGCGCGCCGGAGCCGGCCAGGGGAGCCTCGCGCTTGGCGACCGGGAAGGTCTCTCCACAGAAAAGCAGGAATACAACCCCACTCCCATCATCAACGAGATCAGGCAGCACCTGGAGACGTGGAGGGGTTTGAGGAGCCCGACCGATTGGGGGGTGACACCGGCCACCCAGCAACTCCTTCGCCACTGGCGCCATCATGATTTCACGGACGTCCGCCCCTTCTTCTGCCAGGTCGAGGCGGTGGAGACCGCCATCTGGCTGACCGAGGTGGCGCAGAGGGAGACCCGCTACAAAAGGATCTGGGACCACATCAAGGGCGCCAACAAGGACGCCAACCCGGACCTTCTGCGCCTCGCCCTGAAGATGGCGACCGGCAGCGGCAAGACCACCGTCATGGCCATGCTGATCGCGTGGCAGACTGTCAACGCCGTGCGCTCGCCGGCGAGCAACCTTTTCAGCCGCGGCTTCCTCATCATCACGCCCGGCATCACCATCCGCGACCGGCTGCGCGTCCTCTTACCCGACGATGCCGACAGCTACTACCGCACGCGCGAGATCCTGCCCGCCGACATGCTGGCCGACATCGGCAAGGCCAAGATCGTCATCACCAACTATCACGCCTTCAAGCGCCGCGAGACGGTGGAGCTGTCGAAGGTGGGACGCGCCTTCCTGCAGGGGCGCGGCGAGCCGATCTCCACGGTGGAGAGCGAAGGCCAGATGCTGCAGCGGGCGTGCGGAGAGCTGCTCGCGCTCAAGAACGTAGTCGTCATCAACGACGAGGCGCACCACTGCTACCGGGAGAAGCCCGAGGAGGATGGCGAGGCCGACCTCAAGGGCGAGGACAAGGACGAGGCCAGGAGGAACAACGAGGCCGCGCGGCTCTGGATCTCGGGGATCGAGGCGCTGAAACGCAAGGCGGGCGTGCGCGCGGTCTACGACCTCTCCGCCACGCCGTTCTTCCTGCGCGGCTCGGGCTACGCCGAGGGCACGCTGTTCCCGTGGACGGTGAGCGACTTCTCGCTGATGGACGCCATCGAGTCCGGCATCGTCAAGCTGCCGCGCATTCCGGTGGCCGACAACTCCATCGCCTCGGAAGAGGACATGCCGAAGTTCCGCGATCTGTGGGAGCACATCGGCAAGGACATGCCCAAGAAAGGGGCCAGCAAATCGGGCGATCTCGATCCGCTGAAGCTGCCACCCCTGCTGCTGACCGCACTCTATTCGCTCTACGACCACTACACCAAGGTGCACCGGGCGTGGCTGGAGGCGGGGATCAAGGTGCCGCCGGTGTTCATCGTGGTGTGCAACAACACCGCCACGTCGAAGCTGGTCTACGAGTGGATCTCGGGCTGGGAGCGCACCAAGGAGGACGGTGAGCGCCACCTGGAGCACTCGGGACACTTGGAGCTGTTCCGCAACTACAACGCGCA
>DATMZP010000236.1:0-7809 GCA_035573595.1 Hyphomicrobiaceae bacterium | reverse complement strand
GGTCCTTGACCTGCTTGGGGTGCAGCAGGATGCAGGTCCGCCCGGGGGGGCAGGCCTCCATCTTCTCCTGCGGAGTGGGCGCCGGGGTCGAGGAGGAGTCGGATGACGCTGCCGGCGGGGGGGGCGGCCTCGGCGGCATTGCCACCTGGGCGGCCTCGACCTGGGAGATGCCGGTCGTCAGGTCCACCCTGAGGCGCTCGCCCCGCACCACGTCGGGCTTGAGCGGGTCGTCGGTGGCCTTTGTCACCGTCACCCCGCCTCCCAGCAGCGCGGTATTGGCCTTGACGTTGAAGTCCGCCCACTCCGCCGTGGCGCTCTGCGTGTCCTTGGAGTCCAGGATGACCTTGCGCCGGGCCTCCAGACGCACGATCTCGCCCTTCTCCTGCCCCTTGGCCTTCGCGCCGGCGTCGTCGGCCGGATTGGCCGGACCGCCCGGGCCCATGCCGGTCTGGCCCGAGTAGAAGGCTGTCAGCTCGGAGGTACGCATCACCAGATCGCCCTGGTGCGCCCTCACGTCGCCCTCGAATACCGCCTTGTTGCTGGCGTCCAGCACCTCCAGGGTGGCTGCCTCGACGTTCATCGGCGCGTTCCGGTCGCCCTTGAACGAGCCGAGCAGGGCGCCCTGCACCTCCTCCACGCCCGGCGGCTTCTTGGCCGTCCGCGGCTGGACCGGGGCGTTGGGGTGGAACGTCGCCGCAATGCGGCCGTTGCCGGGCGTATCCAGCCGGGTCTTGCCCGCCTTGCGCTCGATCACCAGCCGGCCACCCTTCAGCACGTTCTTCTCCTGGGTGGCGACCACGTTGCCGGCGAACAGCGCGGTATCGGCGGTGACATCGAAGTCGGCGAGGTCGCTGACGATGCGTCGGTCGGTGCCGGCCGTGACCTCGACGCCGTTACGTGCCCACAGGAACGTTACGCGTGCGCCGTCGCTACCGGCCCCCTTGGCGGGCGTCGCGTCCGCCGCCGACGCAAGCCCCGAGGCGGCCTTGCCCTCGTACTTGACCATCAGGTACGGCGCCTGCAGCATGGTCTCGCCCTGCACCGCAACCACCTTGCCTCGGAAGTGGGCGGTCTTGGCCGCATCGTCCACGTCGAGCTCCTCGGAGCGGATATCGACCGGCTGGCGCGCGTCGCGACCGGCCGCCAGGCCCTGCCCCTGCTGAGGCAGCAGGCGCACCGTCACGTTGCCACGGAACTGCACCAACTTCGACTTGTTGAGCATGGTCATGGCCGCAGCCTGCACCGACCCCGTCGGCATGGTGGCGCTGACCGGCTCCGTGGTGACCACCTTGCCTTCCTTGGAATAGAACATCGCCCGCGACATGCGGGCCATCATGCCGTTCGTGCCGTCGATCTCGATGCCGTCGAACAGCTCCAGCTCGCCCTTCTTGTTCTCCAGCAGCCCGTGCTTGGCCTTCAGCTTGGTGACCGTGCCGTTGTTCTGCGTCAGGTCGCCGCTGACATCGATCAGCTTGATGGGGGCGTTCTGGTTGAAGGCCACCACCGCGCGCTTGGCCCGCACCTCATAGCGGCCCTCCTTGGTCACGTCGAAATAGCTCGGGTTCTTCATGGTCAGGTCTTCGGCCCTGATCACGACGTCGTCAAACTTGAACTTGCTGTGCTGCGAGGCCCAGCTCATGGCCACGATCAGAGCGTAGACGCCGGCGATCCCGATCGCTGCAAGCGGGAGGAGGATGCGCAGCATCGCCACCAGCCGGCTGTGCCGCTTGGCGGCGGCGAATGCCCGCGCCCGCTGGCCGACGCTCGCCACGACGGCCGGCACGCGGCCGGGACGGCGCGCGTTCCGGGTGTCAAGGGTGATGGCCATGCGCCCCCTGATGAGCCCCCAATGTGTCCCGAATGTTTCCCCACGTCCCCGAGGCCGCCTCCGCCGGCAGAAGCCGGGCGGGCGTTGGGCGACTCACGGTCACGATGGCCGGCAATTTAGGTGAGATTGGGACTTGCCGCGAGGCCAAGCGATTGGACTGCTATCGCTTTTCTGTGATCTGCTGACGACCGGTTGCACGGTCAGTGGGCGAAGATGTCGGTATCCTCGAAGCCCGCCAGGTCCAGCTCGGCGCGGATGGCGACGAACTGGAAGCAGGCCTCGGCCAGCCCCGCCCTGTCCTCCCGCTGCAGCAGGGCGTCGAGCCTGGCTTTCAGGGCGTGCAGATAGAGGACGTCGGATGCCGCATAGTGGCGCTGCTGGTCGGTGAGCTTCTCTGCGCCCCAGTCCGAGCTCTGCTGCTGCTTGGACAGCTCAACGCCCAGCAGCTCGGCGCACAGGTCCTTGAGGCCGTGGCGGTCGGTGTAGGTCCTGACCAGCTTGGAGGCGATCTTGGTGCAGTAGATCGGGCTTGTTGCCACCCCCAGATAGTGCCTGAGCACAGCCACGTCGAAGCGCGCGAAGTGGAAGATCTTGAGGACTGCGGGGTTGCCCAGCAGCGCCTTGAGGTTGGGCGCCGACCAGTCGCTGCCGTCAAGCTGGACCAGGTGGGCGGTGCCATCCCCCGCCGACAGCTGCACCAGGCACAGCCGGTCCCTGGCCGGCCTGAGTCCCATGGTCTCGGTGTCGACAGCCACGCTCTTGCCGAGGTCGAGCCCCGCCGGCAGGTCGTTTTTGTGCAGCTTGATAACAGGGCTCACGGTCGTTCAGCCGGATCAAACACTTTGGCCGGGCGCCCGCCGGGTTGGGTTGCACCGGTCGCATCGAGTTTCATCGCATTGAAATTGCATAGTAATTTCAAAGCGACGACTTGTGTACCACCGCTATGCCCGATCGACAAGCCCTTACGCGCCCCCGACGGGCTTCCGACAGGCCTCTGCCCAATCCGGGTCCGGCAAGCGCGAAAATCAGCTCAAAGATCGCCCTTGCATCTGCAGCCAAGCGATACTATTTTATGTTGGATGACGTGGCAAGAGGTTGCGTAAATGGCAAACGAGCCTGACAATCTCATCCTGGTCCACCTCCGCGAAATTCGGGCGACGCTGGCTGAGCATTCAGCGCGCTTTGACCGGATTGACGAGCGGTTTGCTCAAGTCGAGGCTCGAATGGATGAGCGCTTCGCCCAGATCGACGAGCGCTTCATTCAAATGGACTTGCGCTTCGCCCAGATGGACAAGCGCTTTGACCGGATGGAGCAGCGGTTCGATGACTTGCATGAGGTTGTCGGTCACACCTTCGTGCTGAGCTCTGCCAATTCGCTGAAAGTGCAGGAGTTCGACCGACGCTACCAGCTCAACGAGGGGGAGCAGCAGCGCATCAGCGGTCGCGTGGATGAGCTCGATCACCGCCTTTCGGAGGTTGAGAAGAGGATCGACGAGTGAATGCGACGGAGCGAGGGGCGGGAGCACCCGGGCTCTGGCGTACAACTCTCTGCGGACAGAGTCGGAAGCCAGTCCGGAAGACTGCATTATTGCGCTCTTCCCATGTGCGGAAGGAGGCCCGTATGGCGAACGATACCGACCAGCTAGTGGTTGCACACCTGCGCGAGATACATGCCCAGTTGCAGGGCGTCTCGACCAAGCTCGAAGAGCACGACCGGCGCTTCGACCGGACGGACAGGAGCCTCGACGGCTTCCGGCCGCTGGTTGAGCACACGCTCAGCGTGGCCACCCTGAGCCAGTCGAAGGTGGGCCGACTGGAAGCCCATCGCGACGCAGCCGGGGCTTGGCAGAAGCGCATGGACGAGCGTCTCGACGAGATTGAGCGCCGCCTCGCCAGGGTTGAGGAGAAGCTCGGCATCTGAGGCCCGCTCTCGGCTCCAACGAAAGATCCTCCGCCAACGCGGCCGGCCCCGGCCTGGTGAGGTTACGTATCGTGCCCCCGCGCCAATTGTCGCCCTAGCGCGTTGTCCGCTGCCCGTGTAGGAAGCTGGGCGCGCCGGAACCGCCCCCGGTCCGGCCCTCCCCCGCGCGGCGCGAGAGCGGAATGCCCAAGCAGCTCATCATCGACGGCAAACTGATCGAGGTCGAGGACGGCCTGACGCTGATCCAGGCCTGCGAGCAGGCGGGCGTGGAAATCCCCCGCTTCTGCTATCACGAGCGCCTGTCGATCGCCGGCAACTGCAGGATGTGCCTGGTGGAGGTGGTGGGCTCGCCCAAGCCGATCGCCTCCTGCGCCATGGGGGTGAGCGACCTGCCCCCCAACAAGGACGGCAGCCCCAAGGTCATCGACACCCGCTCGCCCATGGTGAAAAAGGCGCGCGAAGGGGTGATGGAGTTCCTGCTCATCAACCACCCGCTGGACTGCCCGATCTGCGACCAGGGCGGCGAGTGCGACCTGCAAGACCAGGCCGTGGCCTATGGCTTTGGCGGCTCGCGTTTCGAGGAAAACAAGCGCGCCGTTGAGGAGAAATACCTGGGTCCGCTGATCAAGACGTATATGACCCGCTGCATCCACTGCACGCGCTGCGTGCGGTTTATGACCGAGGTCGCCGGCGTCGAGGAGCTGGGCGCCATCGGACGCGGCGAGGACATGGAGATCACCACCTACCTGGAACGCGGCCTCGCCTCCGAGCTGTCCGCCAACGTCAACGACCTGTGCCCCGTTGGCGCCCTGACGCATCGGCCGTGGGCCTTCATCTACCGGCCGTGGGAGCTGCGCAAGACCGAGTCCGTGGATGTGATGGACGCCGTGGGCTCCAATATCCGCGTGGACGCGCGCGGTCGCGAGGTGCTGCGCATCCTGCCGCGCAACAACGACGGCGTGAACGAGGAGTGGATCTCCGACAAGACCCGGTACGTGGCGGACGGCTTAAAGGTGCAGCGGCTCGACCGCCCGTATGTGCGCAAGGGCGGCCGCCTGGAGCCTGCGGGCTGGGACGAGGCGCTGGCATTGGTCGGGGCCAAGCTCAAGGCGGCCAAGCCGCAGCGCATTGCGGCCATCGCCGGAGACCTGGCGGGCGCAGAGGAGATGTTTGCCCTCAAGGACCTGCTGGGCCGCCTGGGTTGCAAGAACATCGATTGCCGGCAGGACGGCGCCAGGCTCGACCCGAAGCTTGGCCGAGCGAGCTATCGGTTCAATTCCGGCATCGCCGGCATCGAGCAGGCCGACGCCATCCTGCTGATCGCCACCAATCCGCGGCTCGAGGCGGCCGTTCTCAACGCCCGCATCCGCAAGCGCTGGCGCCAGGCCGCCGTGGCGGTGGGCCTGATCGGGCAACCGGTGGACCTCACCTATCCCTACGAGTACCTCGGCGGCGGCCCGCAGACGCTGGCCGAGGTGCTGGACGGCAAGCACAGCTTCGCGGGCGTCCTCAAGGCGGCGCAGCGGCCGATGGTGATTGTCGGCGCCGCGGCTGCGGCCAGGGCCGATGGTCTGGCGGTGCTGTCGGCAGCCGCCAAGATCGCGCTGGGCGCCGCGGAGGGCAAAAAGGCCGGCTGGAACCCGTTCAACGTCCTACATTGCGCCGCCGCCCGCGTGGCTGGCCTCGATCTGGGCTTCGTCCCGGAGAACGGCGGGCTGGACCTCATGGGGCTCGACGTCGCCTACCTGCTGGGCGCCGATGAGATCGACATGAAGCGCCTCGGCGGCGCCTTCGTGATTTACCAGGGCAGCCACGGCGACGCCGGCGCCGAGCGGGCCGACGTCGTGCTGCCGGGCGCCGCCTACACGGAGAAGAGCGCCACGTACGTGAACACCGAGGGCCGGGCGCAGACCACGGCCCGCGCCGTCTTCCCGCCCGGCGATGCGAAGGAGGACTGGGCCATCGTCCGCGCCCTTTCCGCCCATGTCGGCCACCGCCTGCCCTATGATACGCTGCCCGCGCTCCGCGCCGCCATGTACAAGCAGGCGCCGGCGCTGGCGCGGCTCGATGCGGTGGAGCCGGCGGACATCAAGGGCGTGGAGGCCCTGGCGGCGGCCGGCGGCAAGCTCAGCGGCGACCCGTTCGGCGTGGCGATCGCCGATTTCTACCTGACCAATCCGATTGCGCGGGCGTCCGCCGTGATGGCCGAGCTGAGCGCGTTCAAGCAGGCCGCCGCGCAGAGGACTACGGGCACGCATGGTTAGCGTCCAGAACTTATGGCGAGACCTCGTCTGGCTCATCGACTACCTGTGGCCGGTGCTGATGATCGCCCTGTGGAGCGTCGTGCTGCTGGTGGTTCTGCTTGTGGGCGTCGCGTTCCTGATCCTGTTCGACCGCAAGATATGGGCGGCCGTGCAGCTGCGCCGCGGCCCCAACGTGGTGGGGCCGTTCGGTCTCCTGCAGTCGTTCGCCGACCTTCTGAAGTTTGTCTTCAAGGAGCCGCTGATCCCGGCCGGTGCCGACAAGGGCGTGTTCCTGCTGGCGCCCATCGTCAGCTCCGTTCTTGCCCTGGCGGCTTGGGCCGTGATCCCCGTCAACCAGGACGGCTGGGGTACCTGGGTCATCTCCAACATCAATGTCGGCGTGCTCTACCTGTTCGCCATCTCTTCGCTCGGCGTCTACGGCGTGATCATGGGCGGGTGGGCCTCGAACTCGAAATACGCCTTCCTGGGCAGCCTGCGTTCCGCCGCGCAGATGGTGTCCTACGAGGTCTCCATCGGCTTCGTCATCATCACGGTGCTGCTGTGCGCCGGCTCGCTCAACATGACCGAGATCGTGAACGCGCAGAGGATCGGCCTCGGCACCCGCTATGGCCTGCCCAGCTCGATGCTGGACTGGTACTGGCTGGGCCTGTTGCCGATGTTCATCGTGTTCTTCATCTCGGCCCTGGCCGAGACCAACCGGCCGCCGTTCGATCTGCCCGAAGCTGAGTCGGAGCTGGTGGCCGGGTTCATGGTGGAGTATTCCTCCACGCCCTACCTCCTGTTCATGCTGGGCGAGTACGTGGCGATCACGACCATGTGCGCGCTCACCACCATCATGTTCCTCGGCGGCTGGCTGCCGCCGGTCTCGGTGGCGCCGTTGACCTGGGTGCCGGGGGTTGTGTGGTTCACGGCCAAGCTGGTGCTCGTGTTCTTCATGTTCGCCATGGTCAAGGCGTTCGTGCCGCGCTATCGCTACGATCAGCTCATGCGCCTTGGCTGGAAGGTGTTCCTGCCGCTCTCCCTGGTCATGGTGGTGGCGGTGGCGGGCTTTCTGCACACCTTCCAGCTCGCGCCCTGAAGGCAATCGTTCATGGCTGTCTCGCAAGTCGTCGGCTCGTTGTTCCTGAAGGAGTTCGTCGCGGCCTTCTGGCTGTCGATGCGCTACTTCTTCGCGCCGAAGAAGACGCTGCACTACCCCTACGAGAAGGGGCCGATCTCGCCCCGCTTCCGCGGCGAGCACGTGCTGCGCCGCTATCCCAACGGCGAGGAGCGCTGCATCGCCTGCAAGCTGTGCGAGGCGATCTGCCCGGCCCAGGCCATCACCATCGAGGCGGGGCCGCGCCGCAACGACGGCACGCGGCGCACCACCCGCTACGACATCGACATGGTGAAGTGCATCTATTGCGGGCTGTGCCAGGAGGCGTGCCCGGTGGACGCCATCGTCGAGGGTCCCAACTTCGAGTTCGCCACCGAGACGCGCGAGGAGCTCTACTACGACAAGGACCGCCTGCTCGCGAACGGCGACCGCTGGGAGCGCGAGATCGCCAAAGCCCTCGCGCTCGACGCGCCCTATCGGTGAGACGACCCTGATGATGGCGCAAATTCGCAAATGGCGAATGGCGAATGGCGAATCGCGAATGGCAGGGCGCCATTCGCCATTCGCAATTCGCCATTCGCGGTGTTGGATCATCGCTTCCATCGACCCAACCTGCGCGGAGGTGTCATGACCATCGCCGCCGCCTTCTTCTGGCTGTTCGCGTTCGTCATGGTGGCCTCGGCCGCCATGGTGATCTTCG
>DATMZP010000235.1:0-4187 GCA_035573595.1 Hyphomicrobiaceae bacterium | reverse complement strand
GGCGGGACAATCAGCCCCCCGCCCCGCCCGGTCAAGCTCGGATGCCCACGCAACGCGCACGGCTGCCATGAGGAACGGCAGCGTGAAGCGGATTGCAGCCCGGCAGGCGCCGCAAGGTTGTGCGCCCCAATCCGTTTGGAGCCCCCTCCCGACCCGTGTAGGTTGGCCGCAAAGCCAGACCCAACCCATCCGCACGCAACCCAGGCCGATGGCGAAGCCGAAGACGCCCCTGCTCACCGCCGACTGCGTCGTCCTCGACGGCAGGGGCCGCGTGCTGCTGGTGCGGCGCAAGCACCCGCCCTTCAAGGGCCGCTACGCGCTGCCCGGCGGCTTCGTGGAGGTCGGCGAGACGGTGGAGGATGCCGCCCGGCGCGAGCTCATGGAAGAGACGGGCGTCAAAGCCGGGAGGCTGCAGCTGGTCGGGGTCTACTCCGATCCGAGCCGCGACCCGCGCGGACATACCTGCTCGGCCGTGTTCCTCGCCAGGATTGCGCGCGCACGCCCCACGGCCGGCGACGATGCGGCGGCGGCCGACTGGGTGGTGGACTGGCGCACGGCCGATCTCGCGTTCGATCACGCCAGGATTCTGTCGGATGCGAGCCGGATGCCCAAGCCGGCATTGAAACAGGCGCCGAGACCACGCGCGCGCGAACGCAAATGAGTCCAGGACGGGCAAGGGGAGTGAGGAGATGGCGGATTTCGACGGCAAGGTGATCCTGGTGACGGGCGGGGCGACCGGCCTCGGCGCGGCCATCGCCGTGGGCGCGGCCAGGCGCGGGGCCAAGGCGGTGATCGTCAACTGCACCAAGAGCCTCAAGGAGGCGGAGGCCACGGCCGACCTCGTGCGCGCCGCCGGCGCGGAGGCCGCCATCGTCCAGGGCGACGTGGCCGACGACGCCGACTGCCGCAGGATTGCCGCCGCCGCGGCGCCCTTCGGCCGGCTCGATGCGCTGGCCAACAACGCCGGCGTCACCAAGCACGTCCAGAACCATGCCGACCTCGACGGCCTGTCGAAGGAGGACTTCCTGCGCCTCTTCTCCATCAACACGGTGGGGCCGTTCCAGATGATCCGCGCCTGCCGCAGCCTGCTGGAGGCCGCCGAGCGGTCGAGCGTGCTGATGACCTCGTCGATTGCCGGCATCACCGGCGGAGGCTCGTCGGTGGCCTACGCCGCCTCCAAGGGCGCGCTCAACACCATGACGCTGTCGCTTGCCCGCGCGCTGGCGCCCAGGATCCGCGTCAACGCCATCTGTCCAGGCTTTATCGATACGCGCTGGTTCCCCGACGCCTTCGGCGCCGAGACCACAGAGCGCATCCGCCAGCGCATCGTCGACAGCACGCCGCTGAAGGCCGCCTCCAAGCCCGAGGACATCGCCGACGCCGGCCTCTTCCTCATCTCCGACGCCGCCCGCCACATCACCGGCGAGACGCTGATGGTGGACGCCGGCCTGCACCTCGGCTCGCCGCCGCAGTCGGGGCTGCGGCGGTAAGGGGCGGAAGGGGTCAGACCCTGCGGGTCTGACTCCGGGGCACCACCTCGAAGGGACACTTGCCGAACTGCGCGCCGGCTAAGCTCTCGCCTTCAGCATCGAGCAGTTTTGCTTTGCACCGCCACGCCAATCGGCAGGGCACACCATCGGGTCAGGCCCGCAGGGTCTGACCCCAACGCGCTACCGCGGCGCCATGCGGAGCGCGCCGTCGAGACGGATGCACTCGCCGTTGAGCATCGGGTTCTCGCAGATGTGCACCGCCAGCGCCGCATACTCGGTGGGACTGCCGAGGCGGGCCGGGAACGGCACCGAGGCGGCCAGCGACCGGCGCGCCTCCTCGGAGAGGTTGTCGAACATGGGCGTCAGGAACAGGCCCGGCAGGATGGTGCAGACGCGGATGCCGTTCTGGGCGAGGTCGCGCGCCACCGGCAGCGTCATGGAATAGACGCCGCCCTTGGAGGCCGCGTAGGCGATCTGGCCGATCTGGCCGTCCTGGGCGGCCACCGAGGAGGTGCAGACCATCACCCCGCGCTCGCCGTCGGCGTTGAGGGGCTGGGCGGCCTGCATGCCGGCGGCGGCCTTCGACATCATCAGGAAGGTGCCGATCAGGTTGATCTGGATGACCTTGGCGAACGAGGCAAGGTCGTGCGGGTCGAACGTGCCGGTCTGCTTGTTGCGCGAGGTGATGCGCTTGGCGATGCCGATACCGGCGCAGTTCACCAGGATGCGCTCCTGCCCGTGCGCCTTGCGGGCCGCCGCCAGGGCGGCATCCACGCTCGCCTCGTTGGTGACATCGCCCTGCACGAACACCCCGCCCAGCTCCTTGGCGAGCGGCTCGCCCAGGCCGGAGTTGAGGTCCAGCAGCGCCACCTTGACGCCCTTGGCCGCCAGCGCCCGAGCCGTGGCCGCACCCAGGCCGGAAGCTCCCCCGGTGACGACGGCGGCGATGTCCTTCGAAAGTTGCATATCGACTATTCCTCTTCCTGGCGGGGTCAGGCCCCGAGTCAGGCCCCGAGTCAGGCCCGGGCCTGACCGCTGGGCATCGGCTGGCGCTTTTGCTGAAGGTCGGGCGCGAGGGCTGCTGCACTCTCCGGTACCCTCCAGGCACCCTCTGGCCCCTTCCGGCCCCCCTGGCCCTGAGCCGAGCACACTAGGCGGCGCCAGCGTCGTGGTAAAGCGCGCCCGGGGTTCACCCGAGCCCCCCGGCAATGGACGACGGTGTGGCATCGGCGCAACCCCGCGTGTCTCTCCCGCCATCGTGACTATGCAGCGCCACAATCGCCGGGTAGGGCAACCGCATGCGAATCGTGGCGATTCTTCTGGCGGTCTGCGCCTTGGCGGGTGCGTGCTCGACGCTGCCATTGCCGGTTGGCAGTGGCTTGCCCGCGACCTGCTCGGACCGGTTCACGGAAACCCAGTGCACGCAAGGCCAACGCTGCCGCTGGATCAATGATTCCAAGCGCTCGGATGGCACCTACGCCACCGCCCACTGCACGGACGAGTGAGGCGAAGCCTCTCGCGGAGCCCCCGCCAAGCCGGGCTCAGGGCGCGCCGCGCCCCACCTTAAGGCGCCCCACCTTAAGACGCATGGGCGGGCCGCCGGCAGGGCCACCTTCGGCAACCGGCCGCGGCGGAAAGCGGCCCAGCGAGCGCACCCGGTCGTACATGACGATGGCGCCGGCCATGGCGAGGTTGATGCAGAAGTCGGTCGGAATCCGCACCACGTAGTCGCAGCGGGCCACCAGTTCCGGCGACAGGGCGCCGCGCTCCGGACCAAGCACGTAGGCCGCGCACCTTGGATGCTGGAAGCTCGGCAGGTCGATGGCCTCGTCCAGCAGCTCCACGCCGACCAGGCGGCAGCCGGCGGGCAGCGCCAGCTCCGCCGGGCCTGCCCAGTTGTAGTGCGGCAGATGCACGGAGCCCTTGGAGGTATCGGCACGGGCCTCCAGCGCTGCGTAGGTGGCGCCGATGGTGAACGTGAATCTCGCCCCGAAGCCGTGCGCCGACCGCATCAGGTTGCCGAGGTTGAGCGCCTTGGAGATGCGCTCCGCGCCGATGCCGAAATAGCCGCGGGCGGGTGGGGCGAAGCTGGGCTCGGGCGGCATTGGCGTGCGCCTCGTGGCTGGCCGGTCGGACGGCACTTGGTCTCAGGATGGGCGGTCCCGGCGGTTTAGGACGCCGGCAAGTCGCGGGCAAGACGGGACGAATCGGGCGTGCCGGGGCGTGCCGGCATGCACGATCCGGGGTTGCCGCTGCCGCCACCCACCGCTAAGCAGGCTGGAGAGGTCGCGGACTGCAAGGGGCGCCACACCGGCGTCGTGGACGGTCCCGGCCCAAAATCCAAACATCCAGGGAGGCACGAGCCGATGAAACTCAGAACGCTACTGGCTGTCGCAGTGGCCGCCGCCACGATGGGCGCCACTGCCGCCTCGGCGCAGCAGCACAAGCAGATGTCGATCGTCACGGGGGGCACCGGCGGCGTCTACTATCCGCTGGGCGGCGGCTTCGGCAACATCCTCGGCAAGGAGCTCGCCGGCGTGACCGCCACCGCGCAGGTCACCGGCGGCTCGGTGGCCAACCTCCAGCTCATCGGCTCCGGCAAGGCCGACATCGCCTTCACCCAGGTGGACGCGGCCTGGGACGCCGTCAACGGCCTGGACAAGTTCGCCAGCGGCAAGCTGCCGATCCGGGCCCTCG
>DATMZP010000234.1:0-2571 GCA_035573595.1 Hyphomicrobiaceae bacterium | reverse complement strand
CGCGATCATGGCGACGCTGACGGCGATTCTCATCTCCATCCCGCTCGGCACCATCTCGGCGGTGAGACACAACACCTGGATCGACTACGTGGTCCGCTCGTTCTCCATCGCCGGTGTCGCCATGCCCTCGTTCTGGCTCGGCATCCTCATCATCCTCGGCATCCTCTTCACCTCCAAGGCCTGGTTCGGCTCGCCCTGGATGCCGCCCATCACCTACGTGCCGATCTGGGTCGACCCGCTCACCAACCTGAGCATGCTGATCTGGCCGGCACTGGCCACCGGCTACCGCTACTCGGCGGTGGCAACCCGCATGACGCGCTCGGCCATGCTGGAGGTGCTGCGCGAGGACTACGTGCGCACCGCGCGCGCCAAGGGGCTGTTCCAGAAGCTCATCGTCCGCCGGCACGCGCTGCGCAACGCGCTGCTGCCCGTCGTCACCGTGATCGGCATCGAGTTCGCGTTCCTCATGGGCGGCCTGGTCGTGACCGAGCAGGTGTTCAACCTCAACGGCCTCGGCAAGCTGTTCGTGGAGTCGGTGCAGAACCACGACTACAACATGACGCAGGCGCTGGTGATGATCGTGGTGGCCATCTTCGCCGTCACCAACCTCGCGATCGACATCCTCTACGGCTGGCTCGACCCGCGCATCCGCTACACCTGACGAGGCTTCCCCATGGCAACCATGACCCGGCCTGCCGCCCCAGCCGCTTCCGGCGCCGACCAGGCGCCGTCCAGGCCCTCGTGGCTGGCCACGTTCTGGCGGTTCTGCCGGCAGAACCCGCTGGGCGCGGTGGGCGGCTTGGTCGTCCTCCTGATGATCCTGATGGCGGCGCTGGCCGACGTCGTCACCTTCTACGACCCGACCCGCAACAACTTCGGCGCCATGCTGGAGCCGCCCAGCGCCGACTACTGGCTGGGCACCGACCAGTTCGGCCGCGACCTCTACAGCCGCATCGTCTACGGCGCGCGCACGGCCCTGCTGGTGGGCTTCGTCTCGGCGTCCGTGGGCGGCACGGTGGGCCTGATCCTGGGCGTCGCCAGCGCCCATTTCCGCGGCCGCCTCGACCTGATCCTGACGGGCGTGATGGACGTGCTGATGGCCTTCCCCCTCATCATCCTGGCGCTCGCCATGGTCTCGATCTTCGGCACCGGTACCTCCAACGTGATCATGGCCATCACCATCCCCTTCATCCCGCGCTGCGCCCGCGTGGTGCGGTCGAGCGCGTTGGCGGTGCGGGAGATGCCCTACATCGACGCCGCGCGCGCCTGCGGCTTCGGCCACGCCCGCATCATCCTGCGCCACATGGTGCCCAACGTATTCGCGCCCTACCTGGTGATCATGACGGCCGCCGTCGGCCAGGCAATCCTGCTGGAATCGTCGCTGTCCTTCCTCGGCCTCGGCGTGCAGGAGCCGGTCGCGGCCTGGGGCCTGATGCTCAGGGGCGGCGCCCAGGACTACGCCGAGAGCGCGCCGTGGGTGGCCGTCTACCCCGGCATCGCCATCTCGCTCGCCGTGTTCGGCTTCAACCTGTTCGGCGACGCACTGCGCGACTGGCTCGATCCAAAGATGAAGATCTGAGAAGGTGTCAGACCCGGGTCAGACCCTCTGGGTCTGACACCTTTCCTCAGCCCAGCGTGGGAGCTGCGGTGTCAGACCCGGGGGGGCTGACACCCCTCGCCGCGGCCCGAATAGCGGCGATATTGGCCGCGTACGCGCCGTCCTTGAACACGGCCGAGCCGGCCACCAGCACGTCGGCGCCGGCGGCGGTGCAGGCACCCGCGGTATCGGGCGCAACGCCGCCATCCACCTCCAGGTGGATGGGGCGGGCGCCGATCATCTCGCGCACGCGGCGGATCTTGTCGAGCATGGCGGGAATGAAGGCCTGGCCGCCGAAGCCGGGGTTCACCGTCATCACCAGGATCAGGTCGAGCCGGTCGAGCACATACTGGATGGCGCTCTCGGGCGTCTGCGGCGTCAGCGAGACGCCCGCCTTCTTGCCAAGCGAACGGATGAGCTGCAGCGACCGGTCGAGATGCGGCCCCGCCTCCGCATGCACGGTGATATTGTCGGCGCCGGCGGTGGCGAATGCCTCGATATAAGGGTCGGCCGGCGCGATCATCAGATGCGTGTCCAGCACCTTCCCCGTGTGCGGCCGGATCGCCTTCACCACGCCGGGGCCAATGCTGATGTTGGGCACGAAATGCCCGTCCATGACATCGACGTGCACCCAGTCGCAGCCGGCCGCGTCGATGGCCCGCACCTCCTCGCCAAGCCGCGCGAAGTCGGCGGAGAGGATGGAGGGGGCGATCAGGATGTCACGGGTCATGGCGGAAAGCTCTAGGTTCCAGGTTCTAGGGATTAGGGATTAGGGATTAGGGGAGCCAAACCGCGGCCACATCCCTGAAACCTAATCCCTAATCCCCGAAACCTCTCATTACCACACCCCCCTCGTTCTCGTCTCGCCGCAGCCGGCACGGGCTTCCAGGAAGTCGAGCATGGCGCCGGCGAGATCGGCGCCGGTCGCCTTCTCCATGCCCTCGATGCCGGGCGAGGAGTTCACTTCCACCACC
>DATMZP010000233.1:0-7980 GCA_035573595.1 Hyphomicrobiaceae bacterium | reverse complement strand
TTGGGGCGGCGACTTCGAAGGCGGCGAGTTGGGCGCTGCCACAGGTCCTGCAGGCATGCGGGGTTCGCCTCTCGTGCTCACGATTCGAAGCGAGGGTAGCAGCAACCGGCGGGACGGTCACGCCAGGGCGTCGCGGGAACTGGGGTCAGACCCCTGGCCGAGGCGTATCAGTGCTGCTCCAACTGTAGTGGCCAGGGGTCTGGCCCCGCACGCGGATAAAGCCTTGCGCGTGCGCCCGATAGAGCGGAACTTGCGCCTGAGGGGAGTAGACGATGGCGTTTCTGGTTGCCTGCAGCTCGCGTGCCGACCGGTTCGCGGCCGAGATCCATGCGCTCGATCCGGGCCTGGACTTGCGTATCGCGCCGCACATCGGCCGGGCGGAGGACATTGACACCGCGCTGGTGTGGCAGCCGCCTGCTGGACTGCTGGCGACGCTGCCGGGCCTGAGGCTGATCGTCTCCGTAGGCGCCGGCGTCGATGCGCTGATGCAGGATCCGACGCTGCCCCGCGAGGTTCCGCTGGTGCGCTTCGTCGATCCGGACCTCACAGGACGCATGGCCGAGTACATCGCGCTCCACGTGCTCTACCACCACCGCCGGATGAGCGAGTTTCGCGAGCTGCAGGCGCGGGCGATCTGGAACTACCTGCCCGAGCCGGCGGCGCACGAGGTTCGCGTGGGCCTGATGGGCCTCGGCGTGCTCGGCCGCGCCGCGGCCAGCGTGCTCAAGCCGTTCGGCTACCGGTTGAGAGGCTGGAGCCGCACGCCCAGGCCGCTCGACGGGATGGCCTGCTTCAGCGGGGCGGCGGAGCTCGATGCGTTCCTGGAGGAGACCGATATCCTCGCCGTGCTGCTGCCGCTGACGCCCGAGACGCGCGGCATCCTGAGCCGCGGGCTGTTCGCCAGGCTGTCACGGACGGGCCGCAGCCCGTTCCTGCCCGGCCCGGTGCTGATCAACGCCGGCCGCGGCGGGCTGCAGATCGATGCCGATATCGTGGCGGCGCTGCAGGCGGGGGAGCTGTACGCCGCTTCGCTCGACGTGTTCGAGACCGAGCCGCTGCCCCCGGCGAGCCCGCTGTGGCGGCACCCGCGCGTCGTTGTCACCCCGCACAACGCCGCCGAGAGCGCGCCCCCGGCCATCGCGCGCTATGCGCTGCGCCAGATGCAGGCCCACAAGCGCGGCGATCCGTTGGAGAACCTGGTGGACCACAGCCGCGGGTATTGAAGCTTGGCACAGGCCGTTGACGGGGTCAGACCCCATCGCTTGAGCCAACCGGCGGCCCCTAGTCCGCCACCGCGTGGGCTGGGGCGGCGGGCAGCCCGCCCTTCTGCACGCGCACCAGGGCGATCAGGGGGAAGGCCAGCATGATCAGGACCATCATCAGCTTGAAGTTGTTGTTGTAGGCGATGATGGCGGCCTGCTGGCTCAGCAGCTGCTCCATCAGCGCGAGGCCGGTGTCGGTCTTGAGGTCGAGCAGGGCGGCGGAGGGGTCGGCCAGCGCCTGGTTGAAGGGCGTGACACTCTCCGCCAGGCGGGCGTGCATGACGATGGTCTTGTTGGTGAGGCTGGCGATGACGATGGACACGCCGATCGAGCCGCCCAGGTTTCGGATCAAGGTCCACATGGCGGTGCCCTGGGTGCGCAGCTCCGGAGGCAGCCCGCCGAGCGCCAGCGTGTTGAGGGGCACGAAGATGGCGCCGAGGCCGATGCCCTGCAGGATGCTGGTCCAGACGATGGTGAAGGCGGGGGTCTCGGGCGAGAAGCCGATGGTGTAGTAGAGCGACACCACGCAGAAGGTGAGGCCCAGCCCCAACGGCAAACGCGCGTCGATGCGCGCGATCAGCCGGCCCGCCGCCACCATGCCAATCGCCATGCCGATGCCGCGGGTGCCGAGCAGCACCCCGACATCGATGATGGGATAGCCCATCACGCTCTGCAGGAACGGCGCCATTACCGCCATGGTGGCCACCAGCAGGATGCCCACGACGAACATGAAGGCGAGGCCGACCACGAAGTTGCGGTCACGGAAGATGGCGAACGGGATGAACGGTTTCGACGTCGTGAGCGTGTGGGCGAGGAAGAAATAGAAGCCCGCCGCCGATACCGCTGCGGTGGCGACGATCTCGCCGGAATCGAACCAGCCGACCTGCTCGCCGCGGTCGAGCATCAGCTGCAGGGCGCCGATGCCGACGCTCAGGGCGGCGAAGCCGAACCAGTCGAACGGCAGGCCGGCGTTGCCCCCGGTCTCGTCCATGAAGGCGATCAGTCCGAGAGCGGTGGCGACGCCGAAGGGCAGGTTGATGAAGAAGATCCAGCGCCAGGAGTAGTATTCCGTCAGCACGCCGCCGAGGATCGGCCCCATGATCGGGCCGATCATGACGCCGAGGCCCCAGAGCGTCATGGCCCAGCCGCGGCGCTCGGGCGGGTAGATGTCCAACATCACCGTCTGCGACAGCGGTACCAGGGCGGCGCCGAACATGCCCTGCACCACCCTGCACAGCACGATCTCCTCGACGCTCTGGGCGATGCCGCACAGCATCGAGGCACCGGTGAAGCCCACCACGCAGGCGATGAAGAATTTCTTGATGCCGAAGCGGGCGGCGAGCCACCCGACCGGCGCCGTCATCACGGCTGCCGCCACCACGTAGGAGGTGAGCACCCAGCTCACCTGGTCGATGGTGGCGGAGAGGCTGCCCTGCATGTAGGGCAGCGAGACGTTGGCGATGGTGATGTCCAGCACCTGCATGATGGTGGCCATCATCACGCTGATCGTGATCAGAAGTCTCCGCCCCGGGGGCAGAGCGCCCGGCTGCGAGCGCGCCGCGGTGGTCATGGCCAACAGCCCGCTACTCGCGATCCGCCTCGGCCGCCGCGGTGCCACCCAGCAGGCTGGCCAGCCGGCCGCGCCGGCCGGTGTCGATCTCGACCACCGCGCTCATGCCGGAGCGCAGGCGGCGCAGATCCTGGCCGGCGGCGAACTCGATCCGCACGGGCACGCGCTGCACGATCTTGATCCAGTTGCCGGCGGCGTTCTGGGGCGGGAGGATGGCGAACTGCGCGCCCGTGCCGGGGCTGATGGCGCCCACCGTGCCCTGCCAGTGCCGGTCCGGGAACGCGTCGACCGAGATCGCAACCTGCTGGCCGGGGCGCACGTGGGTGAGGTCCGTCTCCTTGGGGTTGGCGTCGATCCACAGGCTGTCGCTGCTGACGATGCTGAACACGGCCATGCCGGCGGTGAGATAGCGGCCCATCTGGATGCTCGACACCTGCGTGGCCACGCCGGCGATGGGCGCGCGCAGCACCGTATTGGCGAGGTCGCGGCGGGCGCGGTCCAGCGCCACGGTGGCCTCGATGAACTGCGGGTACTGCTCGATGGCGAGGTCCGGGTTGCCCAGGAGCTGGATGCGCGCGGTGCGCTCCTGCTGCTCCAGCTGCTCCAGCTGGGCCTGGGCGGCCATCAGGGCCACCCGCGCCCTGTCGAGGTCGGACTGGGAGCTGATGCGGTCGCCAAGCAGCTTGGTCTTGCGGTCGAAGTCGGCCTGCGCGGCGGCGAGGTTCTGGCGCGAGAACTCCACCTGCTTGGCGAGACTCGCCAGGCTCGCCTTGAGGGCTGCGAAGTCGGTGCGGACGCGCTGCAGCCGGGCCTCGGCCTCCTGGGCGGCGAAACGGTAGGGCGCCTCGTCGATGGCGAACAGCTCGTCGCCGGGCCTCAAGAGCTGGCCCTCGGCCACGGCGATGCGGACCACCTTGCCGGACACCTCGGGCGTGACGAGCACCTTCTGGGCGCCGACGTAGGCGTTGTCGGTGGAGACGTAGCGCCCGCCGAGGAGGTAGTAGAGCAGGCCCACGGCCACCACGAATGCCGGAACGAGTACCAGCAGAGTGAGCCGCAGCGGCGGCTTGGAGACGCGCAACGACATTGGCAGGCGGGCCGAGACCCGCGCCAGCCTCCGTTCCAGCCAGGGCGATCTAGCCAGCATGTTGACTTTCCCCGTTTGCGGCGCGGCGAGCGGCGCTGTCCGCCTCGGCCGCGGCGCGGATGTTGTCCTTGACCCGCAACAGCTGCTCCAGCAGCCGCCTGATCTCCCCCTCCCCTAAGCCAGCCAGGACCTCGGCCGAAACGGCGCGGCCCAGCGGCACGAGGCGCTGCAGCGTGGCCCGGCCTCTGGGCGTGAGGTAGAGGCGGTTGGCGCGCCGGTCGCTGGGATGGGGGCGCCGCTCCACCAGCCTCTGCTCGCACAGCCGGTCGATGAGCCGGACCAGCGAGATGGGCTGGATCTCGAGGGCGTCGGCCATCTCGGCCTGGGTCATGCCCTCGCGTCGGTCGAGCCGGAGCAGCACTGCCCACTGCGCCCGCGTCATGCCGTGGCGGCGCGCACACTGGTCGACATAGGTGCGCAAGGCGCGCGCCACGTCGGCCAGCTGGAACAGCACCTCGCGGTGGGTGGGATCGGGAGACATGGGCGGACACCTTGCTTACCAGCTTATAATAAGCAAGCTTATGATTGTGCGCAGCCCATGGCTTGTGCAGGACTGCTTTGCAGCCCTTGCGGCGCTGCGAACGAGGCGAGGACGGACTCGATGACCTCACCTAGCCGCGGTATCATGCAGAAAGCTCACCTAGCCAATAAAATCAATGGCTTGCCGGGCAAACCGACAATGTGCCAAGGTCGTCGCGCCTGGCGCTGAACTGCACGCCGACGAAGCCAGCCATTGGGACGCGCTGCACACCAAGGACCAGACGAGCCGTATCGATCACCAGATCGGCTACAGCATCGACGGCGCCTGCACCAACCAGGCGGAGAGCTTTTTAGCTCGCATCCGCAGGATGATCGACGGCCAGCATCTTCACGTCTCTCCGCAGTAAACGCGAACCACGCGGCGCGGCTTGCGGACCATCGCCGCGAGAGCAACGGCGCGCTGGCGTGGCGGGCGCTTGGACTCGCCCTTAAGCATCCGGTGAGCAGGGCTGGGAAGGGGTACTGGCAGCAGACTAGCGCTACTGCGTCATGATGGCACGCACATCAAGATCGATATACTGATCTTGGCATCTTGCCAGATATGCCGGAATCACTATATTTCCGGGTACAATAGGAATGGTATGGCAAAATGAGAATAAGAACGCCGGCGGCACTAGGAGCCTCGCTGAGGCAGGGCAGGGAGAATGCGGGCCTCACGCAGGAGCAACTTGCCGTGCGGCTGGGAACAACACAAGCGCGCATCTCTCGGCTCGAACGAGGAGATGGCGCACTCAACGTGCGGACCCTCCTCCAGCTTATGGATGCCATCGGGGTCCAGATGGAAATCCGATCCGGCGAGACGGCCCATGACCCGACAATTGACCAAGATGAAGACGACGAAATCGACCTCGACGCCGTTGTCAATACAGGACTCAAGCCACCTCGACGTGCTTCTCAATGATAAGCATGTCGGCATAATCGAGAGAACGCCTGCCGGCAAATATCGTCTCATCTACAATTCTGAGTGGCATTCCAGTCCAAAAGCGATACCCATTTCATACTCGATGCCGACGACAAGGGAGAAGCACGACACCACAACAACAACGAACTTCATGTGGAACCTTTTGCCCGACAACCGGGCAGCGCTCGACCGCTGGGCGAACGAATACAAGGTCTCAGCCAATAACCCATATGCGCTGCTAGCTGCAGTTGGTGAAGACTGTCCAGGTGCCATCCAACTCATCCGACCCGACAGCGATATTGCTGGAAGAGAAGGAGTTGACTGGATCACAAACGGAGAATTGGTTGAGCGCGTCCAAATGCTCAAGACCGATCCGGGCGCCACTCGTAAAGCCCAGGACAAAGGGCGCGCAAGCCTTGCTGGCGCCCAAGCTAAGACAGCGTTGTACAAGACTAGCGACCGCTGGGGTGTTCCCAATGGTCGCACGCCGACTACTCACATTCTCAAGCCAGAGCCTTCCCATCTCCCAGGGTTTGCAGTCAACGAGCATTTCTCCCTGCTTCTCATGAGGAACGTTGGTCTGCCGACGCCCGATAGTGAAGTCATGATGCTTGGAGGTACTCCAGTCTTTGTGACCAGACGATACGACCGCTATACGGCTACAAGCGGCGGTGTACGCAGGATCCACCAGGAGGACATGTGTCAAGCGTTGGGTCTGCCACCCGGCAAGAAGTTTCAGGAGGATGGTGGCCCAGGTATCCCGGATATAATGGAGTTGCTTAAGCACTCCGCCGACCCGCTTGAGGATCGCAACCGCTTCATGCGAGCTCAGGCCATGAACTTTGTACTAGGCAATGGCGACGCCCACGCGAAAAATTTCTCCATCGTATATCGACAAGGTGGAGTATTCCGGTTGGCCCCATTCTACGATGTTGCGAGCATGCTCATCTATACAAAGGATGCTGCGAGGATGGAATTGGCTATGACTGTTGGCGGTCATCGCGGCATGATGGACGTGCTCCCTAAGCACTGGATGAAAGCTGCCAAGCTCGTTGGCTTCAACGAAGAACTCGCCGTTGCGCACGTCCGCGATCTCATCGCCCGCGTCCCTGGAATGGCTCTAGCTGTTCGGTATGATCTATCAAACCTGCAGTCCGGTCTACAAACCGTAGACCAGATCATTGATGCTATCTGGAAGCGAACGCTGGTACTGGCCCGCACCTACGGTTCGGAGCTTATGAGTCCTTCAGCGGGTGAGTGAGTAGCGCGCACAACCTCCCATTGCGTGAACTGCCCCGGCTGACGTGACACGGCCTGCTGCTGCAGGTTCCGCAGGCAAGCTCCCGTCCTCTTCGTCATGGTCTTGAGAAGCCGCACGTTGGCCGTGTCCAACCCGCGCTCAGCCATGACGCGCTGGCGATATCCTGCGTCGTGAGCGGCTTTTCTTAGGTGAGCTTGCTGCATTAGACCGCATAGGCGAAGGGGAGGACGCCTGAGAGCCGGCTTGCCGGCCGGATGCGGCGGCGGGCCTCACATTGACGTTACCCCAGGCTTTTCCCGCCGGCGCGGGTAGTCTCCCGCCGATGCGCCGGCTACATCCGCCGGCATACGGGTAGACCTCGGCGGCGGGGGACAAGGAGCACGCCATGCACGGCATCCATCATGTCACAGCCATCGCGGGGCGGCCGCAGCGCAATCTCGATTTCTACGCCCGCACCGTCGGCCTCCGGTTCGTGAAGCGAACGGTGAATTTCGACGACCCCGGCACCTACCACTTCTACTTCGGCGACGAGACGGGCAGCCCCGGAACCATCCTCACCTTCTTCCCCTGGGAGCACGCTGAGCCTGGGCGCGCCGGCGTCGGCCTGACCGAGGCCACCGGCTTGCGGGTGCCGGCCGGCTCGATCGGCTACTGGGCGCACCGGTTCGTCGAGAAGGGCGTGGCGTGCGAGGCGCGCACCGAGCGCTTCGGCGAGCCGGTGCTCGGCTTCACCGATCCCGACGGCATGAGGCTGGCACTGGTGGGCGTGGCGGGCGCCGAGGCGGAGCCGGCCTGGAGCAACGGCGAGATCCCCGCCGAGCACGCCGTGCGCGGCTTCCACGGCGTCACCCTGATGCTGGAGGCGGCGGCGCCGACGGGGGCCATACTGACCGAGGCGCTGGGGTTTGCAGAGGTGGGCCACGAGGGCTCCATCTCGCGCTACCGCGCCAATGCCGGCATCGGCGGGGTGGTGGACATCCACGAGGTGGGCGGCTTCCTGGCCGGCCGCATGGGGCGCGGGGCGGTGCATCACGTGGCCTTCCGCGCCGCCGACGACGCCGAGCAGGCCCGAATGGCGCGCAAGCTCACCGAGGGCCGGCTGGCACAGGTCACCGACCAGAAGGACCGGCAGTATTTCCGCTCGGTGTATTTTTTCGAGCCCGGCGGCATCCTGTTCGAGATCGCCACCGACGTGCCCGGCTTCGCCATCGACGAGCCGGTGGACCGGCTCGGCAGCACCCTCAAGCTGCCGCCCTTCCTGGAGCCGCGGCGCGAGCAGCTGGAAGCCGCGCTGGCGCC
>DATMZP010000232.1:0-4784 GCA_035573595.1 Hyphomicrobiaceae bacterium | reverse complement strand
CTGCGTCAGTGTGATCTCGCCGGTCGGGCGAATGAGGGTGCCGAACAGCGTGGCGCCGATACCGACGACGATGGCCAGCACCATCAGCTTGATGCCGGACGAGATGACGTTGCCGAGCACGCGCTCGGCCAGGAACGCGGTCTGGCCGAACAACGCGAACGGCACCAGCACGAAGCCGGCCAATGTCGTCAACTTGAACTCGATGATGGCGATGAAGAGCTGGACCGCCAGCACGAAGAACGCCAGCAGCACGATCACCCAGGCCAGCAGCAGCACGGCGATGGTGACGAAGTTGGAGAAGAAGGTGGTGATGCCGATCAGCTCGCCGGCCTTCTCCAGCAGCGGCCGCGAGGCCGTGAACCCCGCCGAGGCGACGAACCCTGGGCGCATCAGGTCCGTCGCCGTCATGGCCGTGCCGGACGCCTTTAAGCCGAGCCCGGCGAACGACTGGAAGACGATGTCGGCGAGACCCTTGAAGTTGTTCAAGAGCAGAGCGAAGAAGCCGACGTAGAGCACCTTGCGGATCAACTGCACGGGCACGTTCTCGTCCCCGTACATGGCCCAGAAGATGCCGGCGAGCGTGATGTCGATCGCCACCAGCACGGTGGTCAGGAACGCCACGTCGCCGGCGAGCAGCCCGAACCCGCTGTCGATGTAGCGGCTGAAGGTCTCGGTGAACCGGTCGATGATCGCCAGGTCGTCCATGTGCGTTTCTCCGTGCCGGGCAAGGCTCCGCCGCCGGCGGCAAGCGGCGCTCGCCGCGGTTGAATCAGCTGTGGCGAGTCAGAGGGTGCTCAGTGCCGTCGTCGGTCTGGTGGTCCGCGGATCAGTCGTTCGCTTCGCGGGCGGCCTGCCGCCCGGACCGCCTCAAGCGACGTGTCCCTCAGACTCCCTCTTTCTTGAGACTTCAAAAGGCGGGCAGTGCGAGGGGTGCCCCTTCGTGTCGAAGACACGCCTTCGGCATGATGCGCGCGGTATTGGGTGGCAGCCCCATTTCCGAAGCTACGCGTGAGCGGTATGTGACGACCTCTTGGATTCATGACGATCCTCATTTGCTTTTTGTGTAGGCCTGTCCGTTGCCGAGGAAGGTCTTCAAGCGTTGCTTGGCTTCCTCCTCGGCGGCGAGCTCGCGCGCCTTGGCGATGGTGTCGGCGCGGTACTGGGCGGCGAGGAGACCCTGGAGGGCAAGCGACTGCTTGACGCTGAGCGCGGTGAGCTCGTTGCCGGCCTGCGCCACCTCGAGCGCGCCGGCGGCGCCGCGCGATCGGGCCATGGCGTCGCCGAGGAGGTGGGTGTCCGCCTCGATGCCGTCGCCGATCTGGCCCTGCAGGAGCGCAGCACGCCGCAGGGCGGCGTACTCCTCCTCCCATCGGGTCTTGGCGTTGCGGAGCAGGTCATCGGTGGAGAGGGCGACCGAGACCTGTTTCGGGAACAGCCGCTCGTAGGCGGCCTCGGTGGAGCGCAGCTGCAAGGCAATGCCTTCGCCGGCACGCAGGTGGGCCTGGATGCCGGCAAGCGACCGCAGCAGGTCCGGCGAGATGGTGGATCCGAGCCGCAGGAGGTTCTGATCCATCTTGAGCAGCATCTGCGCCTGGCCCTGCAGCAGGCGCACCTGGTTGTTGATCTGCTCGAGCGCACGCGCGGCTGAGAGCAGGTTCTCCTGGTAGTTGAGCGGGTCGAACACAGTGAGTGCGCGCGATGCTGTCGGCAAGGCCGTCGTCACCAGGAGACCAAGGGCGACCGCCGTCAGCACCCCGCGCGCGGCTCGGCGCCGTGCGGCCCGATTGAGCTTGGGTGGCAGGCGGAATGGCGACAGCCGCTCAATCGCAGGATCCGTGCCCGATCCCGCCGCCGGCATCTTGAGAGTTGGCGGGGGACCAGCCCGTTCCAGGGTGGGCCGCGGTACCGTCGCCGGCGGCTCGCCTGGCTTGAAATCGACCGATGGTCCGACTGTGCCGACCTGGGCGGGCACCGCCGGCATGCGGGCTGATGCTGTGGTACCTGGAAACGAACCGAGCGCGTCCGCGGCCCAGTCGAGTCCCCTGGCGCGCAGGAAGGCGTGGGCAAAGCCGGCGGCTGAGGCTTCCACCACCACCCGGTCGATGAGCTTCTGATCCTCCGGCGAGGAGGCGGCGGTGACGGCGAGCGCCACCGGGCCGAGCCCCAGCTCGAACAGCCGGTTGCCGCGCGCCGACTGGGTGTAGTAGTCGCGCTTGGGCGTGGCGAGCCCAAGGATCTCCACCTGCCGGCTGTTCAGGCCGAAGCGCTCGTAGACGCTCTTGGCCTGCGGCTCGAGCGCCCGGTCGTTGGGCAGGAAGATGCGGGTTGGACAGCTCTCGATCAGCGCCGGCGCGATGACTGAGCGCTCGATGTCGGCCAGCGACTGGGTGGCGAAGACGACCGCCACGTTCTTCTTCCTCAGCGTCTTCAGCCACTCGCGGATGCGGGCGGCAAACAGCGGGTCGTCGAGGAAGGTCCAGGCTTCGTCGAGCACGAGCAGGGTGGGTCTCCCGTCGAAGCGCGCCTCCAACCGGTGGAACAGGTAGGTGAGCACCGGCGGGATCAGGCGCTTGACGTGCATCAGTGGCTCCATCTCGAAGTGCAGCACGTCGTTGATGGCGAGTGTCTCGGTGGCGCCGTCGAGCAGCCGCCCGTAGGCACCGTCGAGCGTGTAGGGCGCGAGCGCCGCCACCAGGGCATTGGACTGCATGAGCACGGCAAGGCCGGTCAGGGTGCGTTCCGCCCTCGGCGCGGTGGCCAGGCTCTTGAGCGCCGTCCACACCGTGTTCTTGACGTCCGGCGTGATCGTCACGCCTTCGTTCGCCAGAAGCCCGATCACCCATTCCAGCGCGAAGGCGATTTCGCCGGGCTCATCGATGCGGGCAAGCGGCTGCAAGGAGAGGGTGCCTTCGAGCCCGAGTTCGACCGACTCGCCGCCCATGGCGAGCGTCGCGGCGCGGGCCGAGCGTCCCCGGTCGAAGAGAACGACCTGGGCGCCCCTGAAGCGCCGGAACTGCAGGCCGAGCAGTGACAGGAGGACCGACTTGCCGGAGCCGGTCGGACCGACGATGAAGGCGTGGCCGACGTCGCCCACGTGCAGGTCGAGCGGGAACGGCGTCGACCCCCGCGTCTCCGCCATCATCAGCGGCGGGGCGTTGAGGTGCTTGTTTCTCTCCGGCCCGGCCCACACCGCCGAGACTGGCATCATGTGCGCGAGGTTCAAGCTGTGCACGATCGGCTGACGCACGTTGGCGTAGGGATTGCCGGGAAGGCTTCCGAGCCACGCCTCCACCGCGTTCAAGGTCTCGCGTATCGTGACGAAGCCGCGGCCGTTGATGATGCGCTCCAGCGCCAGGAGCTTCTCATTGGCCTGCTGGTGGTCGGGGTCGGCGACGATGAGGGTGGTGGTGAGATAGCCGAAGGCCACGTCATCGGCTCCCAGCTCCTGCAGCGCCTCGTCGGCGTCGAGCGCCTTGTTCTCGGCATCGGAGTCGACCAGCGACGATTCGCGGTTGAACATCACTTCGCGCAGGATCGCGCCGACCGACTTGCGCTTGGCGAACCACTGGCGCCGCAGCCGCGTCAGGTGCTTCGTCGCATCGGTCTTGTCCAGCGCGATCCAGCGCGTCACCCAGCGGTAGGCGAACCCCAGGTCGTTGAGGGCATCGAGCAGACCGGGCGTCGTGGTGTTCGGGAAGCCGATGACGGTCAGCATCCTCAGGTGGTTCTCCCCAAGCTTGGGCTCGATGCCGCCCAGGAAGGCCGTGTCGGTGAGGATGGCGTCGAGGTGGGTGGGGATCGCCGGCACAACCACCGGGTGCGGCTTGTCGGAGATGGTTCCGTGCAGGTAGGCGAGCGTCTCCGCATCGGTCAGCGCCTCGGCCTCGGGCAGAATGGCGGACAGAAGCTCCAGCGCGCGGTCGGTCTCGGTTGCGAACCACTCGAGCTGGCCCCAGGCATCTGTGTCGGGGCCGCTGCCTTCCTGGCGCTCGTAGAGCCAGCGCTCGGCGCGTCCCGCATGGTCGGGCGGCGGCAAATAGAGGAAGGTCAAATAGTACCGGCTCTCATGGTGGGCGCCGGTCTCCGTGAAGGCGGGCGCAGCGCTCCTGGTCGACCAGCCAGGACGCGGCATCGGCGAAGGCTTGGCCGGGGTACCGGTTGGCCGGCACCCGCTCGGCCTCGAAGAACAAGGCCCAGCCCTCGCCGAAGCGCTTGAGGACATTGTTGAGGCGGGCGGTGATGGCGACGAGTTCGGCCTCGGTGGCGCTGTCGAGGTCGGGGCCGCGGTAGCGGATGGTGCGCTGGAACGAGCCGTCCTTGTTGAGGACGATGCCTGGCGCCACCAGGCACGCCCAGGGCAGATAGTCGGCAAGGCCGGTGGTCTTCCTGTGGTACTCGGCGAGGTTCAGCATGCGAGTGCTCCTTTGTGTCTGGCGTGGCGGGAGAGGACGGTGAGGAAGGCGGGGTCGTGCTTCGTGACCCACACGGCGACAGCGTGGCCGGCGACCCAGATCAGGAGCCCGGCGAGCCAGAGGCGGAGGCCGAGGCCGATGGCGGCGGCGAGCGTGCCGTTGAGGATGGCGAAGGCGCGCGGTGCGCCGGCGATCAGGATCGGCTCGGTCAGGGCCCGGTGCAGGGGCACCTCGTAGCCGGGCAGAGTTGAGGGTTGTCCGAGCATGGGGTCTTGCCCTTCAGTCGATCAGCGCGCCGCCGGCGAAGGAGAAGAAGGTGAGGAAGAACGAGGTGGCGGCGAACGCGATCGAGAGCCCGAACACGATCTGCAC
>DATMZP010000231.1:0-2351 GCA_035573595.1 Hyphomicrobiaceae bacterium | reverse complement strand
CGTGCTCGGTCCAGTACTCCAGCGCGTGCACCATCGGGCAGCGCACCAGGGCCGCCGGCTCGAACGCCACCGCGCCGCGAACCGTGGCTGTCACCTTGAAGGGCGTCAGCGCCCCGCACACGCTGGGGCCGCCCAGAGATGCCCGCACCGTCACGAACGGCGGCTCCTCCCGCACGAGGCCGGAGGCGAGGCAGGCGCGCTCCTCCTCGGCCCGCCAGGGCTCGTCGCGGACGACAAAGCTCGGGCCGCTGCTGCAGCCCGCCAGGGCGAGGAGGAGCCCGAGCAGGGGAGCGCCGACGCGGGGTACGATCATGGCGGCGCCAGTCTGCTGCCCGCGGCTTAACGAGCGGTTCGAGGCCGAGACGCGCAAACCGGTGCGGGAGTGGTTAACCTTGCCGGCCGCCGGGTCGCGTCCAAGGCCGCGTTAACCGCCCGCCTTAACCATTCCCCATGCTGGCTGCGGTCCGGCGCATGCAACCCAAAGCCTTAGCCAAGCGTTGGCGTGGCGTTTGCGCGGCGGGTCCGGGCAAGGCTAGCTCTTCGTCCGCTCGCGCAGCACAAGGCCAGGAGAAACCACAGGGGCGCGGTTGCGATGTCTTTGATAAGGCTGGCGTTCTGGCTTGGCCTGCTCGTGCTGCTGCTGCCCACCGACGCGCAGCAGCAGGCGCGGTTCTCCACCTTCGCGGGCAACGCCGTGGAGCGGGTCGGCAGCTTCTGCGACCGCAACGGCCGGACCTGCGCCGCGGGCTCGGAGGTGTGGGCCACCTTCCTCAGGAAGGCCGAGTTCGGCATGCGGCTGGTGGGCGACCTGCTGGGCGCCGGCGGCCGGCGGCCCGTGGAGCCGGGGCCTCAGGGCGCCCCGCCGGCGGCGACCTCCGGCGTGCCTCCGGCCGCGCCCTACGACAGGCGTCCTGGCAACCGGCAGGGCACTGTGCGGCCGTCGGACGGCTATCAGCCGCCCTGGCGCGCGCCCGGTCGGCCCGGCGGCGGCTGAGCTGGCGCCTTGCGTCGCCACAACCCGGTGCCATATCAGGGATTAGGGATTAGGTTTTCAGGGATGAGGGACTGGCTGTCCCTGGTCCCGTCCTCTCCGATCGCTGAAACCCGAGCTGGGGCCGACGCCGGCCGCAAAACATGAGCATCGACACCATCCGCGCCGACTTCGCGCTGCTCGACGAGTGGGAGGACCGCTACCGCTACCTGATCGAGCTGGGGCGCGGCCTGCCGCCGTTGCCGGAAGCGTTGCGCACCGACGCCAACAAGGTACGGGGCTGCGTGAGTCAGGTGTGGCTGGCGAGCGCGGTGAAGCGCGCCGGCAACGGGGCCGCGCCGGTCCTGGAGTTCCAGGGCGACAGCGACGCCCATATCGTCCGCGGCCTTGTGGCGGTGCTGTTCGCGCTGGTTCAGGGCAAGACGTCCCAGGAGGTCCTCGGCGCCGACGCCAAGGCGCTGTTCGCCGAGCTGGGCCTCACCGAGCACCTCACGCCCCAGCGCTCGAACGGCTTCTTCTCCATGGTCGAGCGCATCCGCGCCGACGCCCGCGCCGCGGCGGCGTGAGGGGAGGACGCATCCTGCTCTCGCGCCGGAGTGCGCGGCGAGGGGCTACTGCATCCGGCCGCGCTCGGTGTCAACAATCTGCTGGGACGGGGCCGGCGCGACAGCAACAGGCTCCAGATATGCGTCGCCCACATCGAACATGTTGCGCCGCCTCACAAGCCAGTAGCCGATCATAAGCAGCACCGGCACGCACGCCGCGGCGCCGATCCGCTCGTCGGGGCAGAGCAGGATCAGGAGAGCAAGCGCGGCGAGCCCGAGTCGCGCCGCGATATCGGCCGGAGCGCTGTCGGCGTAGCGCGCCTGCAGGCTGAAGGTGATGCCGATCGTCGCCACGAGAATTAGGCCAGCGGCGCTGAACTGCCCGACGCCGGGCTCGATCACCAACTCGGGATGCACGAACACGCCGGCCATCAGCGTGAACAGGGAGACGCAAATCTGCAGCGCGCGCCCCAAGGTGGAGTAGAACGACGCATTGGCGATCTTGGCGGTGACGGCGGCGACCAGCGAGGTGGGCGGCGTGAGCTCACCCCAGACCCCGAGGAAGAATGCAAAGAAGTGCACCACCCACGGGTTGACGCCGACTTTGATCATCGGTGGCGCGATGACGATGGCGACCAGGATGTAGGTCGGCGCCGGCGGCAATCCGGTGCCGAGGATCGCGCCGAACAGGAACGCCATGATCACCATGGCGGCGAGATTGACGCCCGCGGCCTCGATCAGGAGCGCACCGAGCTTGGTCGGAACGCCGGTGATCACCAGCGCGCCGGTCATGATCGACAGCGTGGCGAGCAGCA
>DATMZP010000230.1:0-2325 GCA_035573595.1 Hyphomicrobiaceae bacterium | reverse complement strand
CTCGTCCACGCGCGCGGCCATGCGCGCCCTGTCCCAGCCGAGGAGCCTGGGCGTAATGGCGATATTCTCCGCCACGGTCATGTGCGGGAAGAGCCCCACTTCCTGGAACACGTAGCCGATGCGCCGACGCAGAGCGACAGGATCGAGGCTTGCCGCATCGACGCCGCCGATGCGCACGGTTCCCGTGCTCGGGTCGGCCAGCCGGTTGATGAGGCGCAGGAGCGTGGTCTTGCCGGATCCGGACGGTCCCACCACCGCGACGAACTCCCCCGCCTCAATGGCAAGCGACACGCCGTCGAACGCAGCCCGGCCATCGCCGAACCGCTTGCTGACATTCTCAACCGCGATCGCCGCGTCGTGGGCCATGCCTGGGCTTAGCACAGAGCGCCGAAGTGCTGAAGGGTCGATGATGCCTGGGGCGCAATGCGGCGATCGCCGCACTGTGCCGACATACCTTCGCCCAGAGCGTCGGACGCATCCGTGGAGAGACGTCCTATTCGAGGGTCCGCTCGGGGTCAGACCCGCAGGGTCTGCCCCCCAGCAACCAGCTCGTGCACACTGAACAGGTTGTCCGGATCGGTCCATACCCGCGTCGGTTGCCAGCCGGCGGAGCGGGCGAGCGCCTGGAACTCGCCGATGGTGTACTTGTAGGAATTCTCCGTGTGAATGCGCTCGCCGGCGCCGAAATGGAACAGGCGGCCCAGAATACCCACAACCTGCCGGCGAGTGCTCTTGAGGTGCATCTCGATGCGGCCCTCGCGGGGGTTGTAGACCGCCTCGTGCCGGAAGGCAGCGAGATCGAAGCTGCCGGCCAGCTCGCGGTTGATGCGGGCGAGCAGGTTGAGGTTGAACGCCGCCGTGATGCCGCGCGCGTCGTTGTAGGCCATGTGGAGGCGGCGCGCGTCCTTCTTGAGGTCCACGCCGACGATCAGGCGTCCGCCGGCACCCAGACCGGCGTCGAACGCCTGAAGCAGGGACGCGGCCTCGGCAGGAATGAGATTGCCGATGGTGGATCCGGGGAAGAAGCCGGTTCTAGGCCGATCGGCGAGGTCTGCGGGCAAAGTCACGGTGCGCGCGAAATCGCCGACGATGGGCCGCACGTCGAGGGTTGGGAAGCGCGAGGTCAGGCGCGCCGCGGCCTCAGCAAGGGCGCTCGCCGAGACATCGACGCAGACGTAGGCGCCGAGCTGCGGCAGCTGGCGCAGCAGGATTTCCGTCTTGAGGCTGGAGCCGGAGCCGAACTCCACGAGGATGCCGCCGGCCGGTAGGCCTTCGGCCATCTCGGCGGCGTGCGCTTCCAGGATCGCGGCCTCCGTGCGCGTCGGGTAGTACTCCGGCAACCGCGTGATCTCTTCGAACAGCTCGCTGCCGCGGGCGTCGTAGAAGAAGCGGCATGGCAGGGTTTTCACTGCACCCGACAAGCCGTCGAGCACCGCGCTGGCGAAATCGTCCTCCTCCGCCCGGGCGAGGCCGGGCGGGCTCTTGACACGAGGGTTGAGCATTATTGGATCTCCGCAGCGAGACGCAGGCCCATGAACTGCCAGCGCTGGTGGGGATAGAAGAAGTTGCGATAGGTGGCGCGCGTGTGTCCGGCCGGCGTGGCGCACGAGCCGCCGCGCAGCACCTGCTGGCTCACCATGAACTTGCCGTTGTACTCGCCGAGCGCGCCGGCCGGTGGCCGATAGCCCGGATAGGGCAGATAGGCGCTCTGGGTCCATTGCCAGACGTGGCCGTACGCCTGGCCCAGGCCGCGGCTGGCCGGGCCGGCCGGCAGCGGGCGCAGCGCCCCTGTCGCGGTCGCTGTGTCGCCGTCGGGCTCCGCCAAGCCCTGCGCGGCGACCTCCCATTCGAACTCGGTGGGAAGCCGCTTGCCGGCCCAGCGGGCGAAAGCGTCGGCCTCGTAGTAGCTCACGTGGCAGACGGGGGCCGCGCGATCGACCGGGTTGAGGCCCTCCAGTGACATGGCGAGCCACTCCCCGTCGCGCTGCTCCCAATAGTGCGGCGCCTGCCAGCCCTCGCGGCTGACGGCGGCCCAGCCGTCGGCAAGCCAGTGCTCGGCCGTGGCATAGCCGCCATCGGCCATGAACGCGAGCCATTCCCCGTTGGTCACCAGGCGGTCGGCAAGGCGGAACGGATGAATGAGCACCTCGTGGCGCGCGGATTCGTTGTCCCAGGCGAAGCCCTCGCCGTCATGGCCAACTGAGCGGATGCCCCCGGCAAAATCGATCCAGCCCGGCGGCCCCGGCTCGGGTTCCACCGGGTGCGGTCGCCGCGGGCGGTAGGCGGGACGCAGGGGGTTGGCGGCGAACAGGGCCAGGATGTCGG
>DATMZP010000229.1:0-5723 GCA_035573595.1 Hyphomicrobiaceae bacterium | reverse complement strand
CGCTGCGCGGGCACGGCCGGTTCCACCACAGCACCGGCCGCTATCGCGCGATCCCGTTCACCGACCTGGAGGGATGGCGCGGGGCCGCTGCGGCGGCGTTCTGCGCTCTGCCGGTCGTGCTGGGGTTCGTGGCTCCGTTTGCCCTGCTGCTGACGCAGGCGGCAGCCCACGTGTCGGAGGCTCTGGAGCCCGATTTCTGGAGCGCGGCCCGCAACAGCGTGGGGGTGGCCACGGCGGGGGCGGTGGTCACCGTCGCCCTCGGCCTGCTGCTGGCCTACGCGCGCCGGGTGGCGCCCAACCTGCTGGTGCGGGCCACGGTCCGCGGTGCCGGGCTCGGCTACGCGCTGCCTGGCACGGTGCTGGCGCTGGGGCTCATCATCCCGCTCGCCGCGTTCGACAACCGGCTCGATGCACTTCTGCGCGCGAGCCTCGGGATCTCCAGCGGACTGCTGCTGTCGGGCAGCCTGTTCGTCCTCGTGCTGGCTTATTCCGTGCGCTTCCTGACGGTGGCGCTGTCGGCACTCGAGGCCGGCTTCGAGCGTCTCTCGCCCAACCTCGACGCGGCGGCGCGGGCGCTGGGCGAGACGGCGCTGTCGGCGCTGTGGCGCGTGCACATTCCGCTGCTGGCGCCCGCTCTGGGGGCCGCTGCGCTGCTCGTATTCGTGGACGGCATGAAGGAGCTGCCGGCCACGCTCCTCATGCGTCCCTTCAATTTCGAGACGCTCGCCACCCACGTCTACAGCTACGCCGGGCTGGAGCAGTTCGAGAACGCCACCCCCGGTGCGCTGGCCATCGTGCTGGTCGGGCTGGTTCCGGTGCTGCTGCTGCACCAGGCGGTGGCGGGCGGCCGGGCCGGCTCGGGTCGACCGTGATGGGATCGTCGCGGGTGCTGCCAACTTGCCGGCGCCGCGAAAGATTGGTCAGGATGCGGGAACCGGTGGCGAGGCTGGACGTTGCGCGAGAGCACGTCCTGGACGTGTTGCGGGGTATTGCATCCTTCGGGATGCGGGGTGGGCGCCCTGCCCTCCAGGGCGCCCACTTTCTACGTGTCGGGGCTACGCATCACGGGGGCGCGGCGATCGGCGTTCCGGGGCGTTAGCTAGACTGTGTCGGTGAGCGGCTGGCCCCGCTCAGCGCCCCTTGTACTGCGGCTTGCGCTTCTCGTTGAAGGCGTTGATGCCTTCCTGGCGGTCCTCGGTCACCACGGTGCGGTTGTAGGCCTCGATCTCGAAGGCGTAGCCGGACACGCGGTCGAGCTCGGTGGCCTTGTCGAGCGCCCGCTTGGCCTGGCGCACCGAGATGGGCGCGTTGGCGGCGATGCGGAGCGCGGTTGCGCGCGCTTCGGCCAGCAGCCGGTCGTCCGGACACACCTTGTTGACCATGCCCCAGGCCAGCGCCTCGTCGGCCGAGAACGGCGCGCCGGTGAGCACGATCTCCTTGGCGCGCCGCACCCCCACCGCGCGCGGCAGGTTCTGCGTGCCGGCCGCGCCGGGGATGATGCCGAGCGTCACCTCGGTGAGGGCGAACCGGGCCGACTGCGCCGCGTAGATGAAGTCGCAGGCCAGCGCGAGCTCCATCCCGCCGCCGATGGCGGGGCCGTTGACCGCGGCGATGACGGGCAGCGGGCAGTCCATGAGGCCGCGCACCATCTGCTCCAGGATGGCGTGCTGGCGGCGCCAGACCTCGTCGGTCATGCCCTTGCGCTCCTTGAGGTCGGCCCCGGCGCAGAAGCCGGCGCCTGCCCCGGTGAGGACCAGGCAGGCGGCGGCGTCGGGGTTGACGTAGAAGTCGGCGAAGCAGGCACGCAGCTCCTCCATCATGCCCGTGCTCATGGCGTTGCGCGCCGCCGGCCGGCTCAGCGTGATGAAGCCGACGCGGTCCTCGCCGATGGCGATGTCGAGGGTGTCGTATGGCATGCATCACCCGCTTTTTGGCCGGTTTCCTGGCCGGTTTCTGAGCCGTCGCCGCGCGCCGGAGCGCCCGACAAAATTGGCGGATTGGGCAATCGAGTCCAGTGAAACTTGGCCAGTTCGGTCAGCCCTTCGCGCCCGGCGCAGCGCGGCCGCGCTCGGCGAGCCAGATGCCGCCGATCACCAGGGCGAGGGCGACGGCGTGGAACGGGGCGAACGGCTCGGAGATCAGCGCCACGGCGAGGATGGCGCTGAACACCGGCACCAGGTTGACGAACACGCCGGCGCGCCCCGGGCCGATCAGATCGACCCCGCGCAGGAACAGGATCTGGGCGAGGCAGGAGGGGAAGATCGCCACGTAGAGGATCACCAGCCAGCCCTGCCAGGTCGGCAGGGAGAGGCCGGACACGTATGCCTCCGCCAGCACCAGCGGCACCGAGGTAATGGCCGAGATCAGGGCCAGCAGGGTGAAGAAGGCGGCGCCGGACATGCGGGGGCGGTCGCGAAGGGCCACGGTGTAGAGGGCGTAGAGCACGCAGGCGATCAGGATGATGAGGTCGCCGCGGTTGAGATCGATATGGAGGATCTCCAGCGGCATGCCCTGGGTGGCCACCACGATGACGCCCAACGCGGTGACCAGCACGCCGGCGATCTGCACCAGCGTCGCGCGGGTGCCGTGGGTGAGGAAGGCGGCAACCAGGACGATCACGGGCACCGAGCCCTGCAGGATGCCGATGTTGACCGCGGTCGTCGTGTGAGCGGCCACGTAGTAGAGCGCGTTGAAGCCGGTGAGGCCAAGCATGGCCATCAGGACGATGCGGAGGAGCTGTGGCCTGATCTGCGGCCAGTGCTCGCGCACCTGGCGGCCGTAGAGCGGCCACATCACCGCGAGCACCAGCACCCAGCGCAGAAACACGAGGAGGAGGGGCGAGACCTGTCCCACGGCCAGCCGGCCGGCAACGGAGTTGCCCGACCAGAAGATGGCCGTCAGAGCCAGCAGCAGGCCGGGCCACTGGTAGAGGCGGGCCACGGCGTGGACGGCGCCGGCCATCTGGGCGGACCGGCTCACGCGCGCCTCGCGCGGGGGTGCCCTCGGGGGGGCTCGGTCGGTGCAAAGTGCCACATCGCGGCGCCATTCATGGCAGGCAGCTCCCTCTCCTGGCCGTCGTTCTTCTTCGGTTGCCGCGTGAGCAAGCGGGGTCAGACCCCTAGCCTCCGACGTCGCGACTCTGTCCCAGCGTCCAGGCGGGGCTCTGACCCCTCATCGAGGCTCTCCGCCGCCTGGGCGCTGCGGCACCCCTGACATTCCATGGGCCGCCGGTTGCAGCAACGTCCGTTTCGTCAGGTGAGAACCAACCCATTCGTATGGCTCGCGAAACTTGGTCCCTCTTAACCGGCTGGTGAGCTTTTTCTCGGTTAATGGCTGACCGAGACAGCCAGAATCAGAGCCCGCGGAACGCCCGCAGAACCTTTAGAGCCCATGACCGGAGAAGCGCGCAATATCGGGGAGCCCTTCGCCTTCGCAGCGGCACTCGAGGGCGCGGTGGAGCGCCTCCTGAGCCTCCTCAAGGGGCTGGAGGGCGCCGCTCGGCGGCGCCTCCGCCCGACGCCCAGGACCGCGCCGCAGGCGGTTTTTGCCGGCACCCCCGTCATCCCCACGGTCCGCTACCGCGACGTTCCCAAGGCCGTGGATTGGCTGTGCCGGGCCTTCGGGATGCAAGTGCACCGCGTCGTCGCCGACGCCGGCGGGGCGCCCTGCTACGCCGAGCTCACGGTCGGCAGCGGCATGCTGATGGTGGCCCCCATCGAGGATACGCCGTTCGGCAAGCTGATGGTGCAACCCGACGAGATCGGCGGGGTGGAGACACAGGTCTGCTATCTCTGCGTCACCAACGCCTGGACGCACTACAAGCGTGCCAAGGCGGCGGGCGCCGTCATCCTGCTCGACCCCGACGATGAGGCCAACCGCGGCCGCGGCTATTCCTGCCGCGACCCCGAGGGTCACGTGTGGAACTTCGGCACCTACGACCCGTGGGCGGGCCAGGTGCCCGCTTCGGCCGCCGCGCGCCCGCGGATCTCGCGAAGGTGGCGCTCCTGGAGAAGCTGGCGAACCTGGGGAACTTGGCGAAGCTGGCGCCCGGGCCGCCTCCTGCAGGGGCTGTCGGCGCTTCTCCTGCTCGCTGTGGCGAGCACGCTCCTTCCCGAGCTGGTCCCACAGCCCAGCGCCAGCGCCGGCACGGCCGCGATCGCAGCCCCGTCGAGCCCCGCGCCGTCCGTGGGTGGTGAGTCGCGGCCGGTGCTTGCCGCCGCAACCGCCACGGAGACGATCGCACCCGAGGCGCGCAACGACAGATTTGCCATCGAGGCCGCGGAGCGGGTGGCGGCAGACGCCCGGGCCGAGCTGGCCGCGATCCGCGGCGCCCTGGAGAAGGCGGAGCGGGACGCTGCCGCCGCGCGCACCCAGCTCGACGCGGTGCAGCGCGCCAGGGAGGCGGCGGACCGTGCCGCCGCGGAGGCGCGCGCCAGCCTCGCGGCGACGCAGCAGAGCGAGGAGAGCGCGCGTGCGGAGGCGGTTCAGGAGCGGGCGAGGCGCCTTGCAGCCGACCGCGCGGCGGCGACAACGGCGAGGCGGCGGAGCACGGTCAACCTCGTGCGGTCACGGGCGCGCTGGTCGCGCTCGTGGTGCTACAACCCGCTCATCCCCAGTCCGGCATCCGCCGGCGCGGGCCGGCTCACCGGCTTCTGCAAGACGTGACCACCGAGCGGGATTCGGTGGGCCGCGGTTGCACCCCTCGGCCGGCCCCGGTATCTCAACCGGATGGCCCAAGCCACATCGCCGCAAAACGCCGACCTCGCCGATCTTCCAAAGCTGGTTGAGCGCATGCGCTCCGGCGAACGGCGGGCGATTGCACGCGCCGTCACCGAGCTGGAGCGCCTCTCGGCCGTGGCGCCCCGACTGCTCGCGGCCATGCGGCCCTATCTGGGGCGCGCCGTCGTGGTGGGCGTCACCGGGCCGCCGGGCGCCGGCAAGTCCACGCTCCTCAATGCCTACACGCGCCATCTGCGCGGGCTGGGCAAATCCGTCGGGATCATCGCCGTGGACCCCTCCAGCCCGATCTCCGGCGGCGCCATCCTGGGCGACCGCATCCGCATGACCGCGGCTCTCGACGACGACGGCGTGTTCATGCGCTCGCTCGCCAGCCGCGGCCACCTGGGCGGCCTGAGCCCGGCGGCGGTGCGGGTGATCGACGCCCTGGACGCGGCCGGCCGCGATATCATCCTGATCGAGACCGTCGGCACCGGACAGACCGACATCGACGTGGCCGAGGTGGCCGATGTCCGCATCGTCGTCACTGCCCCCGGCCTCGGTGACGACATCCAGGCCATGAAGTCCGGGTTGCTGGAGATCGCGGACATCCTGGTGGTCAACAAGGGCGACCGCGAGGGGGCCGAGCACACCGTGCAGCACCTGCGCGGCGCCCTGTCGCTCAAGCCGGACGCCCGCGCCCGCGTGCCGGTGCTGAAGGTGACCGCCACGACAGGGGAGGGCATCGCGGCGCTTGCCGACGCCATCGACGCGGCGGCATCGCGCGGGGCCGCCGACCCGCTGGCGCGCCGCCGCCGCCGGGCACGCTATCTCATCGCCCGCGCCGCCGCCGACCTGGTGGGCGAGCGCGTCCGCAAGGGGGCGGGAACGGCCTTCGATGCGCTTGCCGACGAGGTGCTGGCCGGGGCGCTGCTGCCGGCCGAAGCGGCGCGTAAGCTGATCGACGGCTGATTCGACGGGGCGCGCCGGTCGGGCGGAGCGCCGAT